>JBILLC010000261.1:0-4197 GCA_044376275.1 Chthoniobacteraceae bacterium
AAGCGGCGTTCTTTTTACAAAAGCCTGCAGAAGCTTTGTAAGGTCACCGTCTGCGACAAGCTGGACACATCCAAGGCGGGCTGGGAGGAGGCGGCCATGGATATCGCAAAGGACATCGCTTCGGGGTGTGGTACATCCTTTGAAGAGGACGCACTCGAGCTGCTGGCGATCCGCACTGGAGGCGATCGTCGCACAATTCAATCGGAGATTGAAAAGCTCAGTTTGTATCTAAGCGGCGCAAAGCGCGCGGTCAGCCGCGCAGATGTGGATCTGCTCGTGCCGATGACCGGCTCGGCAGGTATTTTTGAGTTGGGTAACGCGCTCGCCGCCCGCGACACCAAGCGCTCGCTTGATTTGCTCGCCCAGCTGCTTCACGACCAGGAGTCCCCGATTGGAATCATGCTTGTGGCAATTGTCCCGACATTCAGAAATCTGCTTGCGGTAAAGGATCTGATGGAGCGCCATAAACTTTCGCGGCCTGCCCAGCCGTTCTTTTTTTCCAAGACGCTTGAAAAGCTCACTGATGAGGCAAAGGAACATCTGCCGCGAAAGAAAGACGGCACCGTAAACGCATACTCTCTAGGGATAGCGGCGCAGCAGGCCCATCGCTACAGCATTGCAGAACTCCGAACGGCTCAAAAGCTGGTGCTGGAGGCGAACATCGCCTTGGTTAGCTCTTCGAAGGAACCAAAGGGCGTATTGCAACAACTCATCGTCCGCCTCACCGTCGCTTAGGATACCACAGAAGCACTGCAAAACATCATGCTTGTTCCGATTCTCATTGGTGCTGTTAGCGGTATAGTCGCCGCGCTTTGCGGGGTAGGTGGAGGCGTGATCATGGTGCCGTTGTTTGTTGGCGTACTCGGTCTTTCGCAAAAGCAGGCAGTGGCCACATCTCTGGCGGCAATCGTGCTGACCTCAGTGGCGGCTTCTGCGAAAAACGCTGGCAACGAGCTCATCGATTGGAAAGTCGCGATCCCAGCAGGAATCGCAGGTTCGGTGATCGCATGGTTCAGCGCGGGTGCGCTGCAGTATTTGCAGAATAGAACGCTCACACTGGTTTTTGCTTCGGTGATGATCCTCGTCGGCATTCGAATGCTTTTCGTGAAATAGCGACCAGCTTTAAGATACCTGCGACGACGACTGCAGGCGGAGAACTCATGCTCTTGCGAGAATTTCCCCCATCCGGCGGCACCGCGGAGCACCCTGTATGAGCAGGTGTGAACAAACGTGAGCAGATCCGTGGGCGCGCTGCACAGCCTCCCGAGCCACAACCAAGCGGGGAGACTTGTGCGCAACTCGAAATATCAATCGGTGTTGAAGAAAAGGACCTTCCATCCCCATGAAGTATTGTTCTGCACTGTTTGACTTTTTCCGCTGCGCGTCAGCACTCCTTTGCGCACTTTTGCTCTCGCCGACAGACGCTGCTGCGGCGCAGCCGAATATTCTGCTGATCTACAGTGACGATCACGGGTGGGCCGACCTGAGTCTTCAGGGAAGCGATCCGGATGTGCGCACGCCAAACATCGACCAACTTGCGCGCGATGGCGTTCTTTTCAAGCGAGGCTACACGACGGCGCCCCAATGCGTCCCCTCACGTGCAGGCCTTATCACGGGACGCTACCAGCAGCGATTCGGTGTTGAGGACAATCTAAAGGGACCGTTGCCACTTGGTGAAAAAACCATCGCGGAACGGCTCAAGGCAGCCGGCTACGCGACGGGTCAGGTCGGTAAATGGCATCTGGATCTGATCAATGAAACCCCGGGTAAAAAGCAGCACCGCGCGGACCCCGCTTATTTCCCGCATCAGCACGGATTTGACGAGTACTGGCGCGGCGAGCTACGCCAGTTCTTCGCCTCGCACGATTTACAGGGAAAGCCGTTCTCCGACGCGCCCCACGCAGTTGTCGACGAGAGATTCCGCGTGGTGGTGCAGACCGATGCTGCGATCTCTTTTCTCAACCGCAGGGCGGCAAAGCCTGAGCAGCCTTGGTTCATGTATCTGGCTTGGTATGCACCTCACGTACCGCTGGACTCACCTGAACCTTGGTTTTCGAAAACCCCCGCTCATCTTCCAAAGGAAAGGCGCCAGGCGCTGTCCATGATCGCGGCGATGGACGATGGAGTTGGTAGGCTCCGTGAAAAGTTGAAGGAAATGGGGCAGGAAAAAAATACGCTGATTTTCTTCATCTCAGACAATGGAGCACCGCTTGGTGGTGCGTGGAATGGTTCGCTGAACGTGCCAATGAAGGGCCAGAAAGGAATGTTGAGCGAAGGCGGCATTCGCGTTCCCTTTTTGTGCGCGTGGCCGGGCACTATTCCGGGAGGACAAATTTACGATCATCCGGTGATCACGCTCGACGTTGCGGCCACCGCGGTCGCGCTCGCCGGCCAGCCGACGGACGCCGGCTTGGACGGAGTCAACCTCATCCCTTATCTCAAAGACGGATCGAAGACGCCACCGGCTCGGTCGCTCTACTGGCGCTGGGGGTCGCAGGCCGCGATTCAGGAGTATCCAAACAAACTCATCACGCTTGGAGACCGCGAACGTCTTTTGTTCGACGTATCGACACCAGAGGGCGAAAATCACGGGCGGAATCTCGCGCAGCAGCGTCCCGAGTTGGCTGCACAGCTTGAGCAAAAGCTCCTCGCTTGGTCGAAGGAACTGCAACCCGGCGGGCTTCCAACCACCTTGGACAAGCACCACGAGACGCTTTTTGCAGAGCACGAAATCACGGCAGCCGGATCCCGGAACGAAGCCGCACCCGCAAAACCACCGGCACCTGAGCCCGCTGGTTCGATCAAAGGATGGTTGTGCCGCAACGGCAGCATTTCGATTTCCACAGTGGAAAACACAGGGGGACGGGCTGGTCACGCGCTCTCCATCGTGCCGGGGACAGGTGCTGGCCCAAACGCTCAAGTTTTTATCACAAATTCCGACGTCGACCTGCCGCCGCCCATCACGGTGACAATGACGATTCGCGCGACCAAAGGCGGCAGCGCCTCGTTTAATTGGCGCACCAAATCCAAGAGCTTCACTACGGAACAAACCGCGAAATTCGAGTGGCCTGGCACCACAGATTGGACACAAATTAGCGCAAAGATCGAGGATACGGAGCCCGTGATTCATTTAAGAATCCATCCTCCAAAAGTAAGTGAGGGGATCGAGATTCAGTCTATCGAGTTGCGAGGCAGGAATGGAAAGACGAACTCATGGCGCTTTGACGACGTGCCGTAAACGAGACTCAGAACGAGTCGCGCCAAGCCGGGCATCGGTTACGCGTGGTTTGAACGCCTGCGATAGCTCAGATCATTCCGCCGATCGCTTTAAAATCTCTCTGAATGAAAGACCGTCTATCGAAAGATCCATCAACACAGCGATTCCGTTAAGTAAACGCAACTCAGCCACAACCGTTTTTTCGCCTCTCGTGTTTTCCCGGAGCCATGCGTCCGCTTTCGGGGCGAGTTTTTCATTCAAGTAGAACCGATCAAACGGCCAATTTACGCTAGATCTCCTTTTGTCTGGCACGGATTCACCATTCCTCCGGAGAGCGTGACCAAGCTTCATTTGCAGGTCATTTCCTTCCGCAGATTGCGCCAACGCCACCTCGCCAAGGTGATGCAGTCCGTCGGGCCCCTCTTTAAGCCGCACCCATACTTTCTTCCCAACCCTCAAGTGCAAGAGCTCGGTCGGGAGCAACACTTCGGATTCCTTCGGCCTTACGCGCAGGTAGCGACCCCTTAGCGGATCAAACGGATCGGGCGCCGTTACCGCAATCCGGATCACTGCGCCTTTAGCGATTACTTCTTCCCGCGCACGAATTGAAGCGAGCGGCAAAAGCCATTGCGCCGCACACGCCACCCCGAACACCAACCAAGAAACGACACCAGGCTTCATCATGGTGCTCCCGTGCAGGCCTGCTTGCGGCGGGACATAAACTGGTTGAACACAAGAAATGCAATTCCAGTTCCCACAAATACGAGCCCCTTTGTCACCAACGAAAATTTGCTGTCAATCATCCGCAAAAAAATCAGCGCCGTAAGAATGGCCGCTCCGCTGCGCGGGGCTGCTGCTTTTCCAAAGAAATCCAGAATAATCAGGGTCAATCCGACAGCGGTAAGATGCAGTGAGGAGAGCACAGATAAACTTGATGGCGCGAGTGACGCTGCTAGCGGCACCAAAGGAATCATCGCAAG
>JBILLC010000262.1:0-4195 GCA_044376275.1 Chthoniobacteraceae bacterium
ATGAAACACCCGCTTCCACCCGTTTCCAGAGTGCTTCAGTTCTCACGGTTGTCATTGGTGCCGGCGGCGGTTCTCGCGCTGAGCGCTTGCGGAGTGGTTTGGGGCAAATCCGCTGACGCGAAAAACACCAATCCCAAGGCGGCTGAAGCAAAGGGATCCTCGAAAACAAACGCCGCCCCATGGAACGCTGCGATTCTGCAGGCGATCCGCTTGTTCCCAGAGGGAGGTGGCTACTCGACCGACAAGGATGCTTTCGACGCGCTGCAAGAGGCGGTGCACTGGGAGGATGACCGGCCGGCGTTGCGGCCCAAATCCGCGAGACCGAGCTTCTGCTCGGGGGGAACTTACGTCGCTTTTTTGGTTATGTTGGCGCAGCAGCAGTTCGACGGAAAACTTTCCCTTACGCCCGATGTGTGGCGTTTATTGATGGTTGATAATCAGCGGGATGGGGAGGGGGTTTGGGGCCGCTGGAATGCAAACGGTCCGGGAACCGCCCGCTTGTTTTTTGAAACGGGGGCGGGTCGGAATTTCACCGACTGGTCTCAAGCCCAGCCGGGAGATTTTTTGAAGATCTTTTGGAACGAATCGATCGGGGCTCAGGAAAGCGGTCACTCGGTGATTTTTATGGGAACCGAAACGAAGGATTCGGATGAGATCGTCACATTTTGGAGTAGCAACCAGCCCGACGGGTACGGGGTGAAGTCGGTGCCCCGCACTAAGATCAAGCGGGCAATTTTTTCCCGGCTGGAAACACCGAACAAACTGTCGGCGGTCGCAAAGATTCCCGGTCAGGACGACTTTCTAACCTCCCTCAAGCAGACTGTGGTGACTCCTGAAGCCGCCGCGAAGATGGTGGGAATCAAGGCGTGGTAGGGCGTGAGTTTGTCTGTTATCAGCGAATGTTCGGGACTCAAGTCCCCAGAGTCCGACGTCTCCTAGGATTGGATCCTTTTAGCGGACAGGCTTGGGTGAGGGAGCCATTTTTTAATCGCAGCCAGAGTTAGGTATGCTAGTCTCTCCAACCCCCCCTTCACCCCGATACCCTTTCCCAATGCCGGTGCGCACCAAGAAAAGTCTTATTCTAGTATTTAAATAACTTTAAACTAATGGCTTGAGTAAGATGAGTGTCCTGAGGGAGAGGCGGGCTTGAAAACTTTAAAAATGATGAGTTCACGGCAAAGCAATATGACCAGCAGGCAAAGGCCTGCAGGCCCTCATTCCAGGCGAAATAAGGTTTGCGGCAACTCCGCGGCCTCCGCGGCGCTTCCTAGCTAGGGCTCAGGGCACCGGAGGCTTACATCAGGCTCATATGGAACCGTGGATCTACTAACCGGCTGTATTTCATGCTCCCCTACCACTCGGCTCTCAGAGCCTTTGTAATCACTGCGACCCATCACAAGAGGCCGGTTCCTCCAGATGCGGCTCAACTTTGCGATGAGACGGCCCCAGAGGAGTCTCTCATCAAACTTTTTGGGGCAGTCGACTTGGAGGCAAAGATCGTGCCCAAGTGCACGATCGGCAAGCTGGGCAAACTAGGGTCCGCCTTTCCCTTTCTGGCGCGCAAGAAGTCGGGCACCTGGTTCATCGTTGTGGGGCTGTCTGGCGCCCAAATCGATGGTCAGAAAGCGTTCATTCTCGACATCGAAAACGAGGCGGCGGGTGTGGTTGAAATTTCGCTCCCGCAACTCGTGGAGATCTGGGACTCCTACATCATGCTGGTGGGGCCGAAAAAGCCTCCACAGGCGGAGCCGCCTTTTGGTTTCCAGTGGTTCATTTCGGAGATCCTCAAGTACAAGTCGTACTTCAGGGATATCGCCATCGCTTCTTTGGTGGGGAGCATGCTGACTTTTGTGACGCCGCTCCTGTTCAATGTAATGATTGACCGGGTCATTCCGCACCGCACTTACAACAGTTTGTATGTGATCGTGACGGTCTTCGTGCTGACCGCCCTCTTCGAAGGACTTTTTGGTTACCTCAGGTCCAATCTGACCTTGATGACGACCAACCGTATCGATGCCGCCCTTTCCTCGAAGGTGTTCGAGAAGCTGCTGGCTTTGCCGATGTCGTTTTTCGAGCGAATGCCCGCCGGCGTCGTATTCAGGAATCTCCAGCAAACCTCGCAGGTGCGCCAGTTTTTGACTGGGCGTCTTTTCCAGCTTTGCATGGATTCCATCTCGCTGCCTTTCTTGATTGGGCTCCTTTGCACCTACAGCATGGAACTGGCGATGATGGTGCTGGCATTCACGGTGACCATTGCCTTGGTCATCGCGGGGATGCTGCCGATTTACCAGGCGCGCCTGAGCGAATTGTACGGAGCGGAGGGAAGCCGTCAGGCGCATTCAATCGAGACCATTCACGGGATCCGGACCGTCAAATCTTTGTGTCTGGAGCAGACAAAGAAGGAGATGTGGGACGAGAAGGTGGTGACCTCGGTTCGCAAGGCGGGCCGCGTCCAGCAGTTCAGCATTCTGGGAGGGAGCATCACCCAGTTTCTTGAAAAGGGCATGCAGGTTGCGATCCTGGGCGTCGGCGCTGTTCTGGTGTTTGACGACAAAATCACACTCGGTGCGCTGATCGCATTCAACATGCTCTCGGGTCGCGTCAGCGGACCTCTCCTGCAAATCGTGGGTCTTATTAACGAGTATCAGGAAACCGTGCTCTCTGTGAACATGCTCGCTGGAATGATGAATCATCCCCCAGAGCGCGATCCGACTTTCCGTGGTAGCAAGCCCCCGGTTCGTGGACGGCTGGATTTCGAAGGAACAACGTTCCGTTATCCCGGTGCGGCGGTGAATGCGTTGGATCACGTGAATCTCACGGTGAACGAGGGCGAGGTGATCGGGGTGGTTGGACGTTCTGGTTCAGGCAAGACAACGCTCACGCGGCTGATTCAAGGGATTCAGGTTCCTACAGAGGGGATCATTAAACTCGACGGAGTGGATCTGCGGCAGATCGATCTCACTTACGTGCGTAAGAACATCGGCGTGGTGCTCCAGGAAAGCTTTCTGTTCCGCGGCACGATTCGAGAAAATATCGCAATCTCCAATCCACGCGCCTCCGCTGAGGAGGTGGTTGCCGCGGCCAGATTGGCGGGGGCGGAGGAATTCATCGACCAGCTTCCGATGGCCTATGATTCGCTTTTGGAGGAAGGTGCCACGAACTTGTCCGGTGGCCAGAGGCAGCGGATCGCGATTGCGAGAGCGCTTTTGCCCCAACCTCGGTTGCTTATCTTCGACGAAGCGACAAGTGCGCTGGATCCCGAGAGCGAGGCGATCATCCAGCAGAATTTGTCCGAAATAGCGAAGGGTCGAAGCATGATTATCGTTTCGCACCGGCTGTCATCGCTTGTGAATGCAGACCGCATTTTGGTTTTAGACAAGGGCCGGATGGTGGCACTCGCGCCGCACAGCGTGCTGCTTGAGACCTGCGAAATTTACGCGCATTTATGGCGTCAGCAGACAAGGGATATCGTGAAGTAACACCGACTTTTTTATTACCGTGTCAGACTCTAATTCCAAATCAAAGATTATCGAGGATGCACTAGCGTTTCAGGGGGACCTGGTGCATCTGCTCGAAGAGCCTCTTCCGAAGGGACTCAGGGGGACGATTTACTACTTCGGCCTCCTGATCGTGCTCGCGCTGACCATTTCCATTGTTTTCAAAGTGGACGTGGTGGTGCAGGGGAGCGGCAAATTGACATACGATGGGCAGCCAATCGTGCTGCAGCCTTTTCAAGGTGAAATTTTACGCACGCTCAATGTACGTCCGGGAGATGTTGTGAAAAAGGGGCAGGTCCTTGCAACCCTTGACCCGACATCCACCAAGGCCGATCTCGGGGCTTTGGAGACCCGTCAAAAGCAATTGCGCGCTCATGTGAACCGGTTGATGGCGGAGTCCTCTGACACGACCTATGTGGCGGACCCGGCGGATGGTGAAGCGGGCAAAGTCCAGCAGGAGATCTACGACCGGCGCATGAGTGAATTTCGCTCACGGATGCGCGGCTACGACGAAACGCTTGGTGAAACACAAGCCGGACTTAAGCGCACTGAGGGCGATATCAAGAATCTTCAGGAACAGCTCACCATCTCGCGCTCTATCGAGGGCATGCAGGAGAATCTGTTCAACTTTAATACAAATTCGAAGCTCGAGTTTTTGACTGCGCAAAACAACAGGCTCAGATCTGAGCGCGAATTTC
>JBILLC010000263.1:0-4193 GCA_044376275.1 Chthoniobacteraceae bacterium
GGAGGACGAGTTTGGAAATCCAAAGCTTCCTGAAAACCTCCCCTAGCCGCTCTAACAGAGCCGCTCGCGATCCAGAATGTTGCTGAGAAGCAACTTCACCCTGGGTGCCCTCCATCATCACAATCAATCCTACCAAATGAGCGCATCGAGCTCCCTCGACCCAATCATCAGTCTCATTCACCAAAACCACCGATTTCTTGTCATCAGCCACTTCCGGCCAGATGGAGACGCGATCGGCTGCTCTCTTGCGATGGGCCTCTGCCTGCTCAATCTCCACAAGGATGTCACCATATGGAACGAAGATGGATTGCCTGAACGTTTCAAGTTCCTCGAAGAATCAGGGCGCATTGTAACGCCTGACCCAATCGCGGCTCCATTCGATGTCGTGTTTATTCTCGATACCGCGGTTCGCAACCGTGCCGGAGAGACTTGTCTTGCAGCGATTCCTCCCGGGGCCACCTGGGTAAATATCGACCATCATGTCTCCAACGATCGGCTCGGCGACATCGTTTACATAGACACCAGCGCTCCCGCCACTGGGCAGATCCTTTTTGAGATTTTTGCACATGGCCGCTTTCCAATCACAAGCGCCATGGCGAATGCACTGTACGCCGCCATCTCAACAGACACCGGATCTTTCCAGTATCCAAGTACCACGGCGCGTACCTACGCCATCGCAGCAGAACTCGTGGAGGCCGGAGTGAAGGTCGGTGAAATCAATCAAAACCTTTATGAAACATGCCCGCGCCGCCGCTTGGAACTTTTGCGAGCGCTTCTCAACGTGTTGCACTTTTCAAGCGAGGACCGCGTCGCGAGCTTTGCACTTACCGCCGCCACCGCAAAAAATATCGGCACGATACCCGATGACACCGAGGGCCTTATAGACACCATTCGTTCAATCGAGGGAGTGATTGTCGCCGCATTTTTCGAGGAAATCTCAGAGAACCTCATCAGAATCAGTCTTCGCTCCAAGGACCCGAGAATTGATGTGTGCGCGATTTGCGCAGAGTTTGGCGGCGGCGGTCACAAACTGGCCGCGGGAGCCCGAATCGCCCGCCCTCTTCAGGCGGTGCAAGCCGATGTCCTCGCCGCAATCGACCGCCACTTGCGCGGAGCCGCCTAAGCATCCGCCCGCGCTTTCAAGAACTTTTTGCCTCCACCCATATGCGACTTCAAGAAATCGATGGCGTTCTGCTCGTAGACAAGGAATCTGGAATGACCTCTCACGATGTGGTCGCTTTGGTAAGACGCCGTCTTGGCATCAAAAAAGTTGGGCATTGCGGGACGCTGGACCCGCTTGCAACAGGCCTTTTGCTGATTGTGCTCGGGCGTGGAACTAAGATTCAGGATCTGCTGATGGCCGAGGACAAAGAGTACGTGGGCACGATGCGCCTTGGCATCTCCACGGACAGCCAGGATGCTGACGGCGAAATTACTGCCACGCGAACTGTGCCCCAACTAACCAACGCGAACATAGAAGAGGCGTTTGCAAAATATGACGGCGACTTCTACCAAACACCGCCGATGGTTTCGGCGATCAAACAAGGCGGCGTTGCGTTGTACAAACTTGCCAGGCAGGGCAAGACGGTGGAGCGTGAACCGCGCTTCGTTCATGTTTTCGCGCACGAGATACTCAAAACCTCGCTGCCAGACATCGAATTCCGGGTGGTCTGCAGCAAAGGTTTTTATGTGCGAACTTATGCACATGACATTGGTGAATCCCTTTCTTGCGGCGCTCACCTGAGCAGCCTGCGACGAACCAAATCTGGTCGCTTCTCACTCGAACGTGCAATTACCGTTCAACAACTGCGCGACGAGGACCCAGCCTCGGTCTGCCAGCGGGTTCTTGATCTTCCGACAGTCTCCCGACTCAGAGGCGCCTAATCTCTCGTGCTGCGATGCAAGTCTTTAGTGCAGTATCGGAACTCTCGCTCATACGCGCCCCGATCGTACTCGCAATCGGGGTTTTCGACGGAGTCCACTTGGGACACCAATCCGTGTTGAGCAGAGCGATGGCGGAAGCGGCGAAGATCGGTGGCGTAGCGATTCCCCTCACCTTTGACCCTCACCCTGCTAAAGTCCTCAATCCGGATCAAGCCCCCCTGCTACTGACTGCCCCGGAACACAAGATTCAACTTCTGGCTGCGATGGGGTTCGACCACGCACTCGTCCTGCCATTTGACGGCGATGTTGCAGCAACCGAGGCGGCTGATTTTGTGACAGCACTGGCGGTATCAAGCCACCGTCTTTCGGGAATCTGCGTTGGTCAGCGCTGGAGCTTTGGCAAGGGTCGCAAAGGTAATATCGAGCTCCTGCACAGCTTGGGCCAGGTGCACGGGTTCAAGGCGATTGGAATCGAGGAATTCAACCAGAACGACGAACCCGTCAGCAGCACACGTGTACGGCAAGCCGTCGCCTTGGGTGACTTCGCCCGCGCACAGGCCCTACTGGGTCGCCCCTACACCGTACTTGGGAAGGTTGTGGAGGGCAGAAAGCTGGGCAGAACGTTGGGGTTCCCCACTGCCAACCTTCGTGTATTTAACGAGCAACTGCCGCCAAGCGGGGTCTACGCCGTCAAAGCAAGGCGGCTCGCTGGGAGTACACAACTCGCGGGCGTCGCCAACCTTGGGGTCCGTCCAACTCTCGCCGAAATCAACCCTTCCCAAACCCTGGAAGTTCACTTGATCGACTTTCACGAGGAATGCTACGGCGAGTCTTTCGAGGTCAGATTCGTCGAGCATTTGCGCCAAGAAACTCGGTTTCCGGACCTTGAATCACTGCGCACCCAAATCCAGCAGGATAAAGCGCACGCCATCAGAGCGCTCGCTGCCGAGGCAGACTAACAGAGCCGATCACTCGCACCGCGAAGGCAGAAGCTTTGCGGTTTATTCCGGGCATTGTAGTGCCGCAATCCGATCCATCACCAAATCGCTCACCCGCTTGTATGCAGTCTTTGATTCGCCCTCAAAGTCAGCAGCATTGAACTCCAGAACATCCCCCACCACGATCGTAATGGGGCTGAACTGCACGCGCTTGGTGTGTCGGGGAAAAGCTTCGTAGGCACCAAATATTCTGAGCGGCACCACCGGCACAAGAGTCTTGGCCACGATCATCCCGAGTCCAGCTTGTGCGCTCTGAAGGTGCCCATCCTTCGACCGGGTGCCCTCCGGAAAAATCACCGTCGCATTTTGCTGACGCACCACGCGGATCACCGCTTTGATCGCACTCGTATCAGCACCAGTTTGATCATAAGGAATCACGTTTAGCTTTGGGAAAAGCCTCCCGAGTATTGGCCAATCCAAGAGCGACTTTCTCGCTAGAAAAAAGATTTCACGATCACACGCTATCCCCGCCAGCGGCGGATCCAAAAAGCTCTGATGATTCATCGCCAGCAGCACGCCCCCGGATGCCGGAATTTTCTCCCGTCCTACCACCCGAAAATCAAAGCAGATATTTGCCACTGCTCGGCTCAGAAAATAGCAGACTTGATAAGCCAGACCCATTTGAACAACAACGCAATCGATCCGTTGAGGAAAATCAAAAATCGGAATTTAGGAACCCCTTCATTTTAAGGCGCCCGATGATTTCACCGGTCACGCCATCAACAGTGAGATGCGAGCTATCGATCACATGCGCATCCTCAGCAATCACGAGTGGGGAATTTCTTCTAGTTGTATCCTGCTTGTCACGCTGTCCAATCGAGTCTTTCAGCCCCTGCTTTGCCCTTCTCGCTGCCCGCACCTCCTCGGAAGCATCAATGTAGAATTTGTAGGGGGTATCGGGAAACACGATGGAGCCGATATCGCGTCCCTCCATCACGGAATCACAGCGGTCTGCATAGGCTCTCTGCAAATCCACCAAGCGCTGGCGCACTTCCGGAACTTTAGCGATGAAGGAAACTGCCGCATTCACGCCCTCCCCCACCAGCGCGTCGCCGGGACTTGCGCCATTAACTGAAACGGTGGATTGCTGACCGGCCACGCCACACTCGATATTCATCGCAGCGATGCACACACGCACTGCGTCCATGTCTTTTGGGTCTACTCCAGACTCAAGCACCTGCCAGGTCACTGCGCGATACATCTCGCCCGTATTGACGTAAACAAAACCCAGGCGTCGCGCCAATGCCTTGGCCACGCTGCTTTTTCCCGAAGCCGCAGGCCCATCGATCGCTATCACGTTGTAAGACTCGC
>JBILLC010000264.1:0-4190 GCA_044376275.1 Chthoniobacteraceae bacterium
GCGGCGTTATGCTTCTCGGCGTCCATGGAATGAGCTTTGACTTGTGCATGCGCGCCGTTGATCTGATGGACGCCGCAAAACTCGCCGCAAAATGTCCAGAGACACGTTTCATCTTGGATCACTGCGGGAATCCAGATCTGAAATGTTTTCGACCAGAAAGAAACGGCGAGGAAAAAGCCAAACACACTGCAGATGATTGGAAGCGCGCCATTGACGCCATCGCGAAGAATAAAAATGTGATCGGAAAAATCAGCGGCATAGCGGCGAGCCTGCTGCCAGGCGGTGACGCCTCGGACCTCGCCCCCGCGGTAAACCATTGTCTCGATGCATTCGGTCCCGACCGCGTGGTGTTCGGCGGGGACTGGCCTGTGTGTTTGCTGGGCGCCAAGCTGGATCGCTGGATCGGTTATCTGCGTGAAATCATCAACACGCGCCCCGCACAGGATCAGGCAAAGTTATGGTCTAAAAACGCCATACAGCACTACTCGCTCAAGGTTTGAAAATGCGATCCTCAGATTTCCCATTGGGGATCCGTTTGCTGATTCGATCGATGCTCGTATTAAGCGTGATCACGCTTTGCGTCGGCATGACGGATGCCGCAGGGGACCCGAATTCCAGGGACCAGAGGGCCAGTAGCGGGTGGCCGCAGGCTGCCGGCCCCTCGGGTAACTGGCGTGTAGACGGCCCAGCAGTGCCAACTAAATGGAGCGTCACGCGAAACGAAAACATCCTATGGCGTTGTCCCCTACCCAACGGTGGCCAGAGCGGCATCGCCATTTGCGGAGAGCGAATTTTCCTCACCACTTTCGACGCGCTTGGGGAGGACGAAAAGTTTTCCGCAAGAATCCTCGGCCACTGCGTCAACGCCAAGTCCGGCAATCTTCTGTGGTCGGTGAAACTCAGCGGGCCGACCCCGAGTCCCGTCCTTTACGCCTACAGCGATTCCACGTCGCCGACACCCATCACAGACGGAAAGCGTGTTTGGTTCACAAACAATAGCGGTGAAATGGGGTGCTGGGATTTTGAGGGACGCGAAGTGTGGCGGCGTTCCTTTGAGCCTTGGGGCAAGCCGTATCCCTTCAACAAACAGCATGAACCCATGCTGCACAACGGCACCATTATAAATGTGGAACCGCCAGATGGAAACCCGCAGTCCAAGTTTGGATGGAACTATCTACGCGGAATCGATGCGCTAACCGGACGAACCCGCTGGATTGCGACGGACGCGACCACGACTTACTGCACCTCGGTTTTTGGACACACAGCCGATGGCATCCCCGCTGTACTCACTGGCCGCGGCGGTCACCATGAAGTTCCCGAAACCCCAGTTGGGCTTTCACTTGTCTCGCTCGCCCACGGAAGCGAGGGGAAGAGTTTGTGGCGTTATATCCCCGATACAAATTCGGACGGAAAATCAAGCGCAGAGCCCGGCAGCCCCGATGTGCAGGCATGGCAGGCCTTGTACACGATGCACTGGGATTCAAAACATGCGTATTGGTTCAGATTGAACCCCGAAGAGGCGCATCTCGTAATCGACAGTCACAATGGAAAGCTCGAACGCGAGCAATCACTCATCAAAAATGTCGACTACCGCCAGTGGGATCCTGCCAAACAGGCACATGTTCTACACGCAGGAGTAAATCTGCGCGAAATGCGGGACCTTTCACCACGCAGTGCACTGGCGAATGGCGAGGTTATTCGGGTTCAACCGGCATGGCATTGCAACATTGTACTGAATGGATACCACTATTTTCTGACGAGCACTGCGCACCGCCGCAACCGACACCTTCCAAAAGGCAGGGCAGGCCCTTCACATTGCGTCGCGAGAGTTCACATTGATTCTGGGAAGGTCGAATATTTGGAGGTGCCGGTTACGGTGTTGAGAAAACCTGGCGCGGAAGATGTGTACGTGTACGGAACCGCCCAGCGTACCAGCACACTGAACAGCGAGGGCCGTGACATTGCCGCAGAGGACCGTTCGCGTACAGACGGGTGGGAGATCCCCGCATTCTGGGGAAGCCCCGTCGCGATCAACGACGCCATCTATGTGACCACGATGATCGGCATCACTTACGTGATCGACTCAAAGGCGGCCGTGCTTGATGAGGGGGCGCTTTTGGCTGTGAACGACCTCGGGCCAAACGGTGAGACGTGGAGTCTGAATTCGATCAGTTGTGATCAGGGCCGAATCTATCATCGAAGCCTAAAAGAGCTTGTTTGTATTGGTCAGCGCGACAGCGCACATCAGAAATAACCTCCAGATGTGCATTTGCTGTGTTTGAACTCACTGTCAAATCTGCTTTGTTCTTGGGACACGCTTTCTGAGGTCGACACGCATCCGATGGAGAATGATAAGCTCGGGCTTGTGAGTTCAATTCACGACAGGTTTCATCGACGCAAGCAGACTTTGGAGACCGAGGCTGGATTTCCTGTATTGATCAGCGGTCTAACCGGGCCACTGAGAATTTTCCAACGCGCGGGCGGGCATCGACATTCCATCGACGATGCCACCACCGCGTGGTACGCGCTGCAAAAGGCTCCGAATGCAGCCAGGGTTCTGGACTTGGGTAGCGGGACAGGCACAGTCGGGCTCATTGTCCTATGGGGCCTTAGGATAGAGGCGTCCCTCACCTGCGTTGAGGCTCAGCAAGTGAGCTACACGCTGCTCCGCGCCAACGTCGAATGCAACGAACTAGAGTCACGCGTCCAAACCATCCACAAGGACCTTCGAGAACTGGAACTTGAGCGTCGATTCCCACTCATCACCGGCAGTCCACCATATTTTCCAGTCGAGGCCGGAACGCTTCCCGCCGACACCCAAAAGGCGCACGCACGCTTCGAATTACGCGGACATGTTGGTGACTACGCGAACACCGCCAAGCGTCACCTCACATCCGACGGGGTTTTCGTGTTTTGTTTTCCTTTCCAGCAGAAGATGCGCTGCATCCAACTGGTTCAAGCCAGCGGATTCAGAATTGTGACTGTGCGCGATGTGTATCCAAGGCGCGACCGTCCACCGCTATTCTCACTGTACTCGGCCCGTCTCAATTGGTCGGCACCGATCGAAGAGGAACCCCCCTTTGTAGTCGCTGAGGCGGACGGAACCTATACCGCAGAAATGATGGCAATGCAGGCCAGCCGCGGGTTCGGTCCAGAGGGAACCAATCACCTCACGCAACCCGATCGACAAGCGTGAGGCGATCGACAAGCGTGAGGCGATCGACAAGCGTGAGGCGATCGACAAGCGTGACGCGAGCAGCCCGCTTTGGGATGTCTCGCGCCCGTCCATTACTCCTTCGCGCTACACTTACCCGCGCAATGGAGGAACGAGATTGTGCGGCAGATCCAGTCGTTGCCCAACGCGAATCGGGCGCCTCAACGCCTCCTGCATCCGCAAGGCTTCATCCTGTCCGCGCAGATCCTTACAGGCTGGATGCGCTTCGGGCGAAGCGATGATTCCAAGCTGGTGTAACACATGAGCGGTGCTGTGCTTGTAAGCCGATGCGCTCATGTTGCAATCCAGCCGGAAGACCTGATCCTCAAGCGACTGGAACGCCTCAAAAACCTTGTACACGCGTGTGTCAAAACGACCCGCTGGCGACTTGAATTTTTTCGATGGGCTTCGATTTTCAAGCCACATGTCTTTCGCTGCGCAGATGAGCGGCGCGCCACTGACGGCAGCGCCAATGAGCAGAGGAAGACCCAGCTTAATTGCCGTTGCAATTCCAAAATCGTCGCCACTGTGCGCCGCGAACTGGAGTTTGAGGTCACGGCACATCGCCGCCCAATACAAAAAATGCGGCTCATCAAGTGTGCTGATCTTTCCTCCTACAAACTTTGGATGCTTTGCAAGCTCCCAAAGAAGCCAGGGACCGAACGGCCGCGCCCAAGAAACAAAAGCCGGCTCGAGCGCGTGGACAATGCCCGGACGCACAAGCCACTCTGCAACATTATAATAGGCATCTCTACATGCCTCAGGAGCGAGCGCACTCAGCCACTTTGAGGTCATCAACATCACTTCGCAATTTTCGTATGCCTGAACAATATCCAGCAAAGGCAGGTAACGCTCCGGCCTAAATTCCGTGTCATCCTCGGCACCGCGCGCCGTGACCCCGGCGATGAATTTCGACTTCGGAAATTCAGAACGAAAGCGCCGCAAGACTTCAGCATACATTGAATCGTCTAAATCG
>JBILLC010000005.1:0-14889 GCA_044376275.1 Chthoniobacteraceae bacterium
TAAGCTTCCGGCATAAAAATATGAAAACTTACGGACGTCTTTGCCACCGTGCTTTCAAACGTGCGGAACTGCACCTGCGGCGCACGAACAGGCGGGGTCACCCAATCCAACCGCCTCCCGCTGTCCCGCGGCAAACTATCGGCAAGAATCTCTTTTTCTGGAAAAGCGCGCACATCGCTTACATCACGTACAACTTCGCTGGCGACTTGATGCACCGCGCCTCTGCTCAAGCGGTCGTCGCCCCCACGGGAATAGAGATCATGTTCGTAGCCGAGACATTCGCGGTGTTTCACGCGCACCCCAGCTTCCAGCATCAGCTTGCCGTCGCTTTTTGAGCCGAGGCGCGTGAAAATCTCGTCGAGGCTTCCCCTGGTGATCCCTCTCTGCAGTTCCTGTGCAGGCTTGTGGGCCGCACGCAGCTCCATCAGCGGCGCGAGCGTTAGGGCGACGACGAGCGTGATGATATGATTCATACTTCAGCGACTCCAGATGCCTTTAACCGCGCTGCCATTCGGCCTCATACGGGGGTAGTCGGGATCGGGCTCCAGATCGATGATCTTCATTCCTTGCTCAATTGGCAAATCCGTCTGTGACTCGCAGGCGCAGGCGATGAGGCGCCTTTGGTTAAGTCGGCTAGGCACGATCGTCAGACCGTCTCATTGCAGTATCGGAAGTTGTGCCGGTGACTTCACAAACATCTGCACCAGCGCGGCCAAGATGGCGCCCACAACGTTGATCCACAGCATATTAAACCCGCGCAGCGCAGTGGAAAAGCTGATGCCGCAAGGACGCACAGTGGTCTGGCTCAGTGGGGCGGGCTGCGGTGAGCTTTGCTCAGTGTTTTGTTCAAAAGGATGAGCGCGTTCCAACGGACGACACATCGATTTCAAAAGCGCTATCAATCGGGTAAGTCCCCTCACGGTAGCCCTGCCCTAGATAGATCCACGTTCCCTTCGGCTGATGTTCAGCCTGCTCTGCATTACCTCCGTTCAGCGAAGCGGTCGTTGTCTCGCCACCGGTCTCGATGGAGATGGTATTCCATCCAGAGATGAGCGAGCCGCAGCTCTCCTTGGTATTCTCCCCGCACAAATAAAGCGTCCCGTCTTCATGAACCAATCGGACGGGAACACGACTATCGCCCATCGTGCAGATGACGTAGCGGGTTCCTGTCAGGTGCTTGAAGCGGAATCGAATACTGACTTTGTCTCCGCGGCTGCGGGAGTGATGATCAAGATCGAGTCCGGCGGCAATCTCACCGTGAAAGCGCAGCACACGCCGATTCTCGGTGACCGCCGATTCGACCAGACCCGCTTTGATGTCGACAGGGAAATTGAACTGCTCGGCGAGTCGTTCCGGTTGGGCGGGGTTAAACTCGAGAATTGGCGTCGGCACAGGTGCCGCCGGTTCATTGATCCCTGATCCTTTCAGTTCCTGAGAAAAGGCGTTGTAGAATGCGCGGTGCTCATCGCTGGTCATCATCGACGGGATTAGGGCGAGATACCTGAGCTCACCCAGCATCCCCGGGTTGCCGTTCGCCGGACCGCATAGCGTTGCGCACTGGCCGTTCGCAGCGGATGCACCTAGGGAAGGCAGGGCTCTCTGGCCAACCTGCCTGCCATCGGCAAAGAAGCGCACCTCGTGATTCTGGATATCCACGGTGACACCCAGCAGGCTCCAACTCGCGTAACGCATGTGTTCGTGGTCGGGTTGCACCCTGCCTTTCCCCGGCGCCTGGAAGCTCGCCCGACCATTGATGATGGCCCAGTTAAAGCCGTGGCTCTTTGTGGCATCAAAGGTATCCAGAATGTTGCCGTGGATGTCACAGCGAAGCCACGCAACGGCGCTGAATCCTTCCTCACCGAGCTTGGCAACCTCCTTGCTCACGACGGACTGATGCGGAAAGAACCGCATCGCCTGCCCAGCGACCCTGGGACGAGGGGAGTCGGGTATCGAGCGAGATCTGGGAAAAATGTAATACCGATCCGGGTCTGGAAGCGGCTCGATGTGGGCGACCTTGATGCCGCTCAGCCCGACGCCACGGGTATAGGAAACCAGCAGTTTGTTACCCTCCCGCCACATCTGCGGATAATGCGTCACCACCTCATCACCTGTGAAAGTGTTGCCAGCCTCGAACTCGAAGCCGCCGCCCCGGTTGAAATAGAGGCTGAGTGGATGCCGGTCTCGCGCGTTTCCTGGGCCGAGCACTTGGCGGTTATCGGCGTGGAGTGCGAGGAAGCGGCTGTTCTTGTCTGGAGGTTGGTGGTGGTCGAGATCCATTCGCACTACGTGGGGCCGCTGGGAGACGGATTCGACTGGAACGGTTTCCAGCGCAGACCATGTCTCGCCACCATCGCGGCTGGTTGCCGTAACGATGGACTCTGTGAGGATTTGAACCGCGGTCGGACGTGAGTCCAGCGTGTTGCGGGCGATCATACGGACTTCGCCGCCAGGCTGTTCAACTACCGTTGGCTCCCATTGCGCCTTTTCGCGGGTTGGCAGCCTAGTGCCGGGCGAGACGTGCCAGGTTTTTCCCACATCATCGGAATAGAGCACGCTGTTGCGCACTTGGGTTGTGGCCATCAGACAGATCGGAACGAGCACACGGCCCGTGCTGAGCAGGGTCGGGTTCCCTTGTACAAAGACCCTGAACTTGGTCTGGTCGAGGTCGGCATCGGGTAAGCCATCCCAAAGCAGCCGGCGATTCGACCATTTGCCGTCCGGATCCCGCAGCACGGAGAAGTAGCAACCATAGCCCTCATCTGGCTTGCCTTTCTCCATGGAAATCTGACTCCAAAAGCACCACAAGGCGCCCTCAACAACAATGAGCCCGGGCTGCCACTGCACATGATTGCAGGCGATTGAATTGACGCTGCGAAGCTCGCTTGCAAAAGCAATCTCGGGTGCAGCCCATGTTTTTCCATCGAGGCTTGTGCTCATGTGGACAAGCTGGCCGGGCTTGGACTCATCGGGGCGGCTATTTGCGTTCCACATGGCCACCCACCGATTCTTAAAGAAGGCAATCGCGCTGCAATGATTGTATTGAAGTGCCTGTTTCGAAGGATCACTTATGAAATAGCTTTCGATGACAGGCTCATACACTTCGTAGGAACGCCAGTGGCTTTCCGCTGCGGACGTTTTTTCGGCATGCGTGAGACACAGCAGCGAGAGAAGCAAAGAGGCGATGAGGGTGGGTTTCATGCGTATTTTTGGGAACTGTCTGAGCTATGTGTGAGTTCGCTTTTCACGGTTTGCCCCCCTGGGAGGGCGAAGCGGCGTTTGCCGATCAGCTTCAATCCAAGCCATTCGTCGGGATGCACCACGAGTTCGCCGGCGGCATTCGGAGGCAGCGCGAGGATCATTGCGCGTGCGCCAAGCAGTCCCTCGCAGAAAAAACCGGTAGATCCCTGCGGCGTGTGCACCGTCAGCTCGGGGTCTTGGGGAAAACGCCGGAATATGCGAAGCTGGAGGCGATGATACCGTGGCGTCGATTAATCGAATCAGGGTTGTGATTCATTGGTGGGTTCTTACGCCAATAGATCGCGCAGCACGTGCCCGTGCACATCGGTGAGGCGGCGGTCCACGCCGTTGTTGCGGAAGGTAAGCTTTGTGTGTTCGATGCCGAGCAGATGAAGGATCGTCGCGTGAATGTCATAGACCTCAGTGGGGTTGGCGCGATCCAGAGGTTTGTAGCCCCATTGGTCAGATTCTCCCGCGATAGTGCCGCCTTTGATGCCGCCGCCACAAAGCCAGTTGGTGAAGACGTAGGGGTTATGGTCGCGTCCTTTGCCTCCCCCCTGGGAGCTGGGCATGCGGCCAAACTCGGTGGTCCAAAGGATGATGGTATCATCGAGCAGACCCCGCTGTTTGAGGTCGCGGATGAGAGCGCTCGCACCCCGGGCAAAACCTTGCGCGAGCGGGCCGTGGTCGCGCTCGACGTCTTCGTGGCTGTCCCAGTTGCGACGCGGAAAACCGTTGTCATTGCCACTCCAGATTTGCACGAAGCGCACACCTCGTTCGAGCAGCCTGCGCGCGGCGAGGCATTTGCGGCCAAAGATGTCCATCTCCTCCTCTGCGTTGATGTTCTTCGGCCATTCCTTCACGTCGTTGCGGATGCCGTACATTTCGAGGATGTGCGCGGGCTCCCTGGATATGTCGAGAGCCTCGGGCGCGGCGAGCTGCATCTTGGCGGCAAGTTCGTAACTGCGGATGCGCGCTTCCAGTCGTTCATCGCCGGGACGGGTAGCGGCGTGACTGGCATTGAGTTTGGCAAGCAAAGGACCGCCATCACGCTCGCTGGCGGCGCTGATGAATTCGCCGCGTTTGGGGTCTGCGAAAAGGTCTACGATCGGAGTCTCGCTGCCGGGATAGATGACGGTGCCCTGATGCTGAGCGGGGAGGAAGGCAGCATCCCAGTTCTTCGTGCCGTTGGATGCAAGTCCGCGATGGTCGGGCAGCACAACGAAGGAGGGCAAGTTGTCATTCATTGAACCAAGGCCGTAGCTCACCCATGAGCCTGCACTCGGTAATCCGGGACGATTGAACCCGGTGCTCTGAAGGAGCGTGCCCTGCGAGTGGACACCAGTCTTGCCGATGAGATTGTGAATCCATGCAATCTCATCCACGACGCTGCCGAGATCAGCAACGACTTCGCCTAGCATTTTGCCGCTCTGTCCGTGCGGCTTGAAGTCCCAAACGGGTTTCTTCCACGGTCCGAGGCCGTTTTGGAAGGCTTCCACGTGCTCGCCAAAGTCGCTCGGCTGACCGTGACGCTTCACCAATTCCGGTTTGAAATCGAAAAGGTCGATATGACTGGCTGCGCCTGCCATAAAGAGCTGCACCACGCGCTTGGCTTTGGGCGGATGATGCAGCTTGCCACTGAGAATACCTGGCAGTTCGGCTGCGCGTGCCTGCTCATTGCCGAGCATGGCGCAAAGGGCGATGCCTCCAAGGCCACCGCCGCTTTGCCAAAGAAAATCGCGGCGGGTCATCGGAGTGGGAGTAATGGAGGGATGGAAAGGTAACTGCATGGCTGGAAGAAAACGTGCAGGTTAGTCGACGAAAACGAACTCGTTGAGGTTCAGCATGAGGCGGCAGGCGTTCGCGAGGCCGTGCTGCTTTGCATAGCGGGCGAGTTCATCGCGCTCTGTATCGTTCGGAGCACGCTGGAAAGCGATTCGGAAGGCGGCGTTGATTTGCGCCGACGGCTCGGTGTCTGGTGTGGCGAGGCGTGCCGCAAAGTGTTTCGCCATCGCGAGCGCAAGCTGGTTGTTGAGCTGCGCAAGCGCTTGCAAAGGTGTGATGGTTTGCGTGCGGCGGTCCACGAGCATGGATGGATCCGCGCAGTCCATGGCGGCCATCCAAGGCTGCTGCTGGCTGCGCACGATGAAGCGGTAAATTGATCGCCTCTGTATCTTCGCGTCTTCGGGATCGGAGAGCTGATATTCGTAGTGCGGCGAGTGCTCCGGGTGCGTGATGACGAAGTCCTGAAAGCTCGGTCCGCCCATGGTGAGGTCGAGCT
The DNA here is from genome assembly GCA_044376275.1 of Chthoniobacteraceae bacterium. Lineage (GTDB taxonomy): Bacteria > Verrucomicrobiota > Verrucomicrobiia > Chthoniobacterales > Chthoniobacteraceae > Chth-196. The sequence goes on from JBILLC010000005.1 coordinate 5,519, forward strand.
TTCCGGCAGCAAGCAGGATACTGTCGCGAATGGCTTCCGCTTCCAGCCTGCGCCGGTTTTGGCGCCAGAGCAGCGTGTTGGAACCGTCGATCTCACTCGCGCGTTTCATTAGCGCAGCATCGGGCGTGGAAGTCTGACGATACGTTTCGCTGGTGACGATGAGCTTGTGCAGCGCCTTGAGCGAACCGTTCGCGTCATCGCGAAACCATACGGCCAGCCAGTCGAGCAGCTCGGGATGCGTTGGCGGCGTGCCCATTTTTCCAAAGTCATTCGGCGTCTCCACAATGCCGCGTCCGAAGTGATACTGCCAGACGCGGTTTACGATGCTTCGCCACGTGAGTAAATTCCGCGGATCGGAGAGCCAGCGGGCAAGCGCAGCGCGGCGTTCGCCTTCTTCGGCATCGGGCTTCAGCTCGAAGCGCGCAGGCAGCGGCGATAGGAAGCTGAGTGCGCCAGGTGTGGCTTCCTTGCCCGGCCGTTTTACATCGCCCCGTGCGAGAACGGCGATGGTACGCGGCTTTCCGCCATTGGGGCCGGTGCCCATGAAGGCGCCCGTGCCGTAATGCACGACACCCGCATAGACCATTTGCGGTTTGGGGAACTTGCCGAGTTCGGCATTCACACGCTGGATCGCCGCGCTCGTGTCGGCGCGCTGCTGGAGTTTTGGCTCTGGCAGCGAGTCGTCCAACAATTTAGCCCGCTGCGCGCGCAGGCTTGCGATGTCGCCCGTGCTCGCATCCGGCTGCACAGGGCCATGTCCATCCACGAGGTTCGCCTTCGCCCAGCGCGGCGCGGCCTCGATACTGTCCAGTGCAGTGACTTTCGCGTCACTGGCCATGTTCTTGCCCGTTTCATCGAGCACCTTCATCTCCGCAAGCGCGAAGATGAAATCGGTCTTCCGCGGAGCGAGCCTCGTCGCGGTGACACGCACGTAGCGCGCGTGGAAGTCGCCTTTGGCTCCGCCCGTTGTGAAGGGGGCGATGCCGGGATTGGCAAAGTCGCGCATAAAAGTCTCATCGTGCCGCTTCCAAACGAGCGACGCTCCTTCACGGAACTCCGGGTCGTCACTCACCTCCACCTTGAACCGCAGCGGAAAACCAAAACCTGCGCCAATACCGCCGAAGTCATCGTAGGCAGGCAGCAGCACGATCTTGTCGATGTCCACGCTCCGCCCGAGATCCACTTGAACCCACTTCACCGCATTCTGGTCCGTCGAAACCGCGCTGTGATAGCCAAACTGCGGAACGCTGTTGCCCTTAAGGCTCTTTGTCGCGGTGGCGATACGTTGATCGAGTTCCACCAGCTTGTCGCCCGCCGCTTTGGAGGCCTCGTCATCGAGAGCCTTCAGCCGCGCGCCGAGCTCGCGCTTCTCAAACTCGAGACTCGCATAGCGCTTCGTAAGCACGGCGTCTGCGAAGTAGGCTTTATCGGCGCGATCAAGCGCCGCGAAGTCCGCCTGCAGCGAGTAATAGTCCTCCTGGGTGATGGGATCAAACTTGTGATCGTGGCACTGAGCGCAATGCACCGTGACGGACTGGAAGGTGTTGATGGTGTTGCTTACCATGTCATCGCGGTCGAGGTGACGCGCGATCTTGCCGTCGATTTTCGATTCAGGCACTTCCGCGTGCCCTATGAAATCCCACGGCCCCGCGGCAATGAAGCCCAGCGCGGTGATGCCATCCACCGTGTCGGGGAACAGCACGTCACCAGCAATCTGCTCCTGCACGAAGCGGGCGTAGGACTTGTCTTCATTGAAAGCGCGAATGACGTAGTCGCGGTAAGGCCAGGCATTGTTGCGCAGCTTGTCTTTGTCATAGCCATGCGTCTCGCCGTAGTGGACGACATCCAACCAATGCCGCGCCCAACGTTCGCCATAACGCGCACTCGCGAGCAGGCGGTCCACGAGCTTTCCGTAGGCTTTCGGGTCGTTATCGGAGCAGAAAGCATCCACTTCCTCCGCTGTCGGGGACAATCCAGTAAGGTCAAAGGATACACGCCGGATCAACGTGCGGCGGTCGGCTTCGGTCGAAGACGAGAGACCACACTCACTCAGCTTGGCATAAATGAAAGCATCAATCGGATTCTGCGCCTTGCCGGGAACCGCAGGACGTCTCAGTGGCTGGAAACTCCAGTGCCTCCCCGTATCCACAGATTTGGGAGAGTTTCCTGCCACGCCTCCAGACCAATTTGCGCCGTCCGCGATCCATTGACGCAACGTCGCAATCTGCGCCGCGCTCAACGGCTTTGCATCACTCTTGCGCGGCGGCATGAAGAGCTCCTTGTCCGAACCATCCACAAAGCGAATAAGTGAACCAGCCTCCGGCTTGCCCGCAACAACAGCCGCCACGCCGCTCTCACCACCTGCCAGCGCCGCCTCCCGCGAATCCAGCCGGTAACCACTTTTGTGTTTCTCCGGCCCATGGCACGCGATGCAATGAGCATCAAAAATAGGCTTCACATCGCGAGTGAAGTCCACGGTTGACCCCGCCAGCGATCGGCAAACCGCAAGGAAAGCTAGAAGAGCAAGTCGCACCATATCGCTATTCTGATCCGGAGGCAGGAACCTGTCATGCCACGCGAGCGCGTGACAGTCTCATACAATACGTTCCTTGAGCGCTTTCGCCACTGCGCCGGTGCGGGTATTGACTTCCAGCTTCTCATAAATCCGGCGGAGATAACTATCGACAGTATGAATGCTGAGCGTGAGGCATTCGGCAATTTCCTTTTTAATGAGACCGCTGACCATGAGCTGGAGGATTTCCTTTTCGCGTTCGCTGAGGCCATAGTCGCTCTGCTTCGGGGCAAGCTTGGGAAACATGTCCAGCACCCGGCGGGCGATCCGCGATGTCATGGGTGAGCCGCCCGCAAGAGCATCGTGAACGGCCCCGGTGATCTCCTCCGCACTGCTGGTCTTCAAAAGATAGCCGACGGCTCCGGCGCAAATTGCCGAAAAGACTTTGTCATCATCCTCGAAGACCGTTAGGACGATGAGCAGGGCTTTGGATGCGCGCTCTTTGATAATGCGGATGCCGTCGAGACCGCTCATACCAGGCAGCCCAACATCCACCAGCACCAGGTCCGGCGCATCCTCCCGAGCGAGTGCGGCGAGAGCTTTCTCACAGGAATCAAAGTCACCGGTGCATCGCAAACCATCCTCCGCATTCAAGACCCGCACCAGCGTGCGACGGAATGTAGCGTGATCTTCGATGATCCAGATGTTCTTCACGAAATACACGCCTCCAAAATGATGCGCGTGCCTTTACCCAGCTCGCTGGTGAAATGCAGCTCACCTCCGATCACCTCGGCGCGGTGTCGGAGATTCGCCAAGCCGTTTCCCGCAGCGACAGCAGCGACATCGAAACCGCAGCCGTTGTCCTCGATTCGAAGACGAAAGCGATCGGCCTGCCACAAGACTTCGATCTCCACTTTTCTGGCGTTTGCGTGCTTGGCGATATTATGCACCGCCTCGCGGAGCAATAGAAAAACCTGGCGGTGAAACGTGAGGGAGGCGGTGGCCGAATCGTCGCCCGCGGAAACCTGAACGTGCGAGTCGATGCCTTTGAGCAGAGCGGCGGCGCTTTGCCGCATGGCTTCGACGAGGCTTGTGAGCCTGGGTGCATCACCCTCGCGCACGAGCCAGATGATGCCTCGCATTGATTCCGCGGCCTCTCCCGCCAGGCGATGAATCTCATCCAATGACTCGGAGGCTGCGCCCTCCCGCAGGGCCAGTTCCGACATCAGCCGGATGCTGCCCAGATGACTGCCGATCTCATCATGCAAATCGCGCGAGACGCGTTGCCGAAGCGTCTCCATCTCACGTTCACGCACACGTTTTGCATGTAAAACAGCGACCACAGCAGACAACACCGCGCCAGCCAAAACCAGCCCCCCGAGCCAGACCGCGCGCGTCTGTGCAAGAGCAAGCGCGTCCGCGTGATTGCTGACAAGCGTCGCAAGTTCCGCCGTGAGTTCACGGCGTTTGGAGAGTCCTGCCAGCCATTCGGATTCGTCGACGAGCACACCCGAGCTGCCAAAACCATCCACGAGATGCTCACTCCTCCACGCAACCGTGGTCGTTTCATCCGCACTTGTAACCAAGCCGCCGAGCGCAAGATTTTTTCCTCTCGCCAGGGCTTGAATCTCAGCAAGAGCGAAGACGTAATCACCGCTGCGTTCCCAAAGTTTTGTGGCAGTGATGCGGATGATCCGCGTCTGCAATCCGGGAGTTGGCAGGGCCACAGGTGTATCACCTGGATTTGTGAAGTCGACGTTGGTGCTGTCGAAGACGACTTGTCCATCGGCCTCCACTTTGAAACGCCTGGGAAACCCAAAACCGAAACGATCGGGATAGTCACGTGGATGCGCCGGAATGATCCGAATTTCTTCCACTTGCTGTTTTGATCCCAGATCCACTTGCACCCATTTTGTGGCATCAACCGAAGATGAAATGGCGCTGTGCCAGCCATTCGAATACTTCTCCAAAACTTTCACCGGCAAGCCCAGCGCATGTGTGCCGTCCACCAGATGCTTTGGCGACCAGGTGGGCAAAGTCTCCACAGCATTCGGCGCAAGCACGTCACTATGCAGCGCGATATTTTGTCCATCACTGAACACCAGCACTTCTCCGAGACAAAAGATGAATCGTGAACTCATCCCAGGCTGCGGCGAAAGCTTTGTCGCCGTGAAGCGCACATACCGCGCTTTCATATCATGGGCAACAATGTGCCACGGAGCCAGCACCGGCAACACATCCGCATTGGTTTGATCCAGCAACGGCATCGAATCTGCAAACAGCGGATCATTTGACGCGTCGATGCGGAACCGTTTCGGGAACCCATATGCCTCTGCCGCCCCGAGCATCGCCGGCACCACCACCACGGCGTCCAGCCGGCGCTCCAACCCCAAATCCACCTGGACCCATCGCACAACATCCGCTCTTGGCGCAAAGCCGCTGTGGAAACCCGCCCTCTCATGCAGCTGCGGCTGCGGGGACGGCGGAACAGCAGTGAGCGCAGACTCCAATATCTGCCGTTGTGCCTCAACCTTTCCAACCTCTCCATTCAGCCACGCCCAAGGACCACCCGCCTGCAGAGCGGTGGCGACCAGCCCAAAACTGATCAGCAGCCATTTCATCCACAGCATTCTCCACAGTACGCGTCGCTGCACAACCCACGCGATGACGTGACAGAAGGTTTTCTGTGCCATTTTAAACCCACCTGACAGCTCACTTCCTGCTGGGGGCTTCGGAGTCGCGCAAGACCCGGTTAATGGATGTCGTTTTGTAATTGTCATGTCCTTTAAGCTCGCGGGATTTAGATCCGCTCGACAACCGCATGTGATCTATCAACTTAATTTTTTAAGAAAGAGGGCGGCTCGTTCTCGTCGATCCATGCGTGAACCCATTTGTCCTATGCTTTGTGGGCGCCCGATGAATGTCGAAATACGACAGGCACCAAATTTTTGAGGTGCCGATGATCAGCACGGGATAAGGTGGTGTAACTCGGCAGTTGATGACAGGACATCAACGGGTGGCTGATCAAAACGCACAAATCTGGCTCACACCGGCTTTTTGAGTTCAAACATCGGGATCCGCGCCAGCACGGGTCCGCCATCCTCGATGATCGCCAGATACGCCCCCTCCACCACGCTGTCGGAGGCGATCACGTGATAGCTGCTATAACAAAAGCGCTCGCCAGGTTCCAACCGTGGAAATTCCCCGACCACACCGTCGCCCTCGACCACGACACAAGTGCCGTCCTGTTCGGTCACCACCCACTTTCTGCCGCGAATCGTAACGGTAACATCCGAGTCGTTGCAGATGCTAATATGGTAGACGAACGGAAACGGACGATCCATGGGAGCATCCAAATGCGGACTGTAGACTATTTTGTCGACAGTCACTTTTAGTCCTTCGAGCTCGGCGATCACCACCGGATGCTCTCATACCCATGGTGGAATGAAAACCGTGAAAGAGGGCATCGATCCGTGTGTTGCTTGTGGTACATCGGGGTGTTATCAAAGAAACCATGAGCACTCCGAAGATTTCTCAAAAGGCGCCGTATCCCGTTCAGGTGGAGGCCGGCAAAACCTACTACTGGTGTTCCTGCGGCTTGAGCGCTGCACAGCCTCTTTGTGACGGATCTCACAAAGGCAGCGGCCTCTCGCCGACACCCTACAAGGCGGACAAAGATGGCACCGTGTATTTCTGCGGATGCAAGCACAGCGCAAAGGGCGCTCTGTGTGACGGCAGCCACTCGAAACTGCCCTGATCCGGTCGACTGATAGCAGGGTTGGTCCACAGGCTTGATGCTTCGCTGTATCGGTGCACTCGTCGCCAGTGTTGCAAAACCGGGCTTGCTTTGGAGTCGACAGATCTTTGTGAGGCGAAGCCTCCGGCCACGCGGTGGTATTTCATCACCGTGAATTTTTTAGCGCGCTCCGCGACGATACCGAGCGCGCTAGTTCTGGAAACGGGAAGGAGAGCCATTTCTTCCGTTGAAAGTATCGTAGCAAACTGCGTTGCAGAGGACCTCCTCGAAGATTGCTGCGGCTGCGGCAGTCTTTTTGTAGAGGCCGATTTGTTGCCCCCGGATGAGACGTAGTCCGGAATGCGCTTTGAAGGAACGGCGTTGCCAGGAGGCAACGCGGTCCTGCATCTTCCTGCTCTCACCCACGCCATAGCCCTGCGCCTCACCCCTCAGCCATGAGACCCACCCCGACCCTTTTCGTAGCCCTGCTACTCGCGCCGCTCGCTGCCTTGCGGGCCGCAGACGTAGTGAAGGAAACATGGACTGAATCCTGGCCCGATGCCGTTGGAAAGCTCGAACCCCGCTCCGTGACCGCCGAGGTTTGGACCGCAGCGTTTCAGGCGCAACTGGACACGGAAGGCTCGCTTCACATCCGTGCGCGAGAGAAGCCTTACTACATTGACGGACCTCTTGTGTTGAAATCCGGGCAAAAACTCACCGCCGACGCCAATGCAGAGATCCGTCTCAAACCCGGCTGCAACACGTGCATGGTCCGCAACGAACACATCATTGGCTTTGCGAACCAACCCGTGCCCGCTGACACCAAGCCCGATACCGACATCACCATCGAAGGTGGCATCTGGAGCACGTTGGCGGTTTCCGGAAGCGAGGTGAATGGAAACCTGCGCGGAGGGTCATCGAAACAGAATCCTGTGCCCGGCACCCACGGCGTCATGCTGCTCCACAACGTCCGCAACGCAACCGTGCGCAACGTCACCGTTCGCCAGAGCAAACCTTTCGCCATCCATCTCGGCAACATCCGCGACTTCACTATCGATGGCCTCACTCTTGACCGGCATGGTCGCGATGGCGTGCATGTCGATGGCCCCGCGAGCGACGGCATCATTCGCAATGTCAGCGGCGATTCGCACGACGACCCTGTGTCCCTCACCGCGTGGGACTGGCGGCAATACAGTGCGAGCTTTGGTCCCATCCATGACATCACTATCGAGCACATCACCGGTGCTACCGGAGGCAAACCCAGCACCGATGCCATCCGCATGCTGCCAGGCGTGAAACGCTTTGCCGACGGCACCACGCTCGCCTGCCCGATCCACAATATCACCCTGCGGCACATCACAGACATCCGCGACTTCAAGCTCTACGACCAACCGAACCTCGAAGCCGGTCGCGCCAACGATTTCAGCGCCGGTATCGGCACGTTGAAGAACATTGTATTTGAAAAGCTCATCTTTAATCGCCCCGGCACCATCCAGGTCCCTGCCAACACCGACGGATTGATCCTCCGTGATGCAATGCTGCTGTTTGCGCTTCCCGCCGACTATCACCTCATCGAATTCGGTCCGAAGTCAGCCACATACAAAGGTGCACCCGGCACTGATCCGGTAAAATGGACCGAAATCTTCTCGCCCGACCTCGACTGCACCGTGCGCCATGTGAGCATCACCGGCGTCCGGATCCGGGACTCGCAGACGGAGTTGCCCGTTGATCAAGTCGTGAAGGTCATTGAAATGAATCCCAACCCCGACTACCCGAAGACTACGCCGAAGGGTGGCACGGGGAAGGGTATCTGGATTCGCTAAGTGTCTAATCGGTTCACTCGAATGAAACCAATCGTCACGCTACTTACCACTTTGTTGCTTGCACCGCTTCGCGCCGCTGAACCCGATTGGGTGTTTGAAGGCACTGCCGCATGGCAGGCGCGGGATTCGCAAGCGGAGTGGGTCTTCAAAGACCGGCTCTGGATCGGCGGCGGATGGTTCCGCTCGGACGAAGCCCCGCCTCGGGATGTGTGGGCCTCCGGCGATGGTAGGGAATGGCAGCTCATGAGCCAGGCTGCGCCGTGGATTCACAGCGACCTGCCAATGAGTGTCGTTTTTGAAGAACACATGTGGGTGATGGGTGGCTGGTACAACGGACGGCTTCCCGGCCACTCGGCGAGCAACCAGGTGTGGTCATCTTCGGATGGCGTCGCATGGACGCAGGTCACGCAAACGGCCGAATGGTCGCCGCGCCTGGCAGCAGGGCTTGTGGCGCATAGGGGCCGGATGTGGCTGCTCGGCGGCACGGAGAACTATTACTTCGGCAGCGTCGCCAGTCTAAAAAACGACGTGTGGTCCTCAGCCGATGGCCGCACATGGAGGCAGGAGACCGACAAGGCTCCGTGGCTGCCCCGCGCCTACCATCAGGCCGTTGTCTTGAACGACAAGATCTACGTTCTTGGCGGGGGAAACTATGTCCCGACATATGAAGCGCTGAACGACGTGTGGTCATCGGCCGACGGCGTCAACTGGACCTGCGAAGCCGAGGCTGCGCCGTGGGCGCCGCGGCTTTGGTTCTCCGCCGCCGTGTATCGCGGACGCATCTGGGTGATTGGCGGATGGTCCAAGCAAGAGGACAATCATGGCGACGTCTGGCACAGCGCAGACGGTCGCGCCTGGCAGCGCTTTGAGACAAAAAACTGCTGGAAGGCCCGACACGAGCACTCGCTGTTCGTCTTCCAAGACAAGCTCTGGATTGCTGGCGGCCACGCAAGGCCGTTATCCAGCGAAGTGTGGTCCCTGAGCCTGCCGCCGGACTGGAAACCATGAAAACTCCAACCATCTTGATGAGCTACGCGAGGCCGTTTCAGCCGATCACGCGTCCGGTGACTTCAGCCGATCACCAATGGATTGCCTGTCCCCTCGAATGAATTGCCTGTCCCCTGACCTTGTCCCCTGACATTTAAAATCCCAGAGTGACTTCGCTCTCAATTCGTAAAAACAAAGCGCCTCACCTAATAATCTTCGGCGTCTCTTATCAGCCAGATGCGTTTCTGCGAGCGCAACACAGCGGGGCTGTTATAAGGAGATGGCCCAAGGCAGTAATCGCATTTATCATCGC
>JBILLC010000265.1:0-4168 GCA_044376275.1 Chthoniobacteraceae bacterium
CCCCGCTCCACCCGCACCACCTGATTCGAGCTGTCGTCAAAATCCGCGCCTCCACCCTTAAACAAACCCTCCATCTTTCCCATTCGCCTGCTGCCCTCCCCTCCCCCCCTCTTACGGACGGCACACACCGAAAGGGGGTGTTTAAATGCAATTAAATTATTCGCACAAGAAGACCAGAGTAGCGCCAACCTCTTCACGAAACGAAAAAACCGCCGCGTAGACCTTGTCTACACGGCGGTTAACCAAAAGCCCTCTCGAAAGCGGGACCCGCAGCCCTGACTGCCAGCGCCCTCTTATCCCTCGAATTCCCGGTACTCGCGGTCCCGATTCAGCCCGGGCGCTGGAACCGGATACTTCCCGTCCTTGTCCGCCCGAAGCGGTGCCGGGGAAGCATCGGTGAGCGTGTCCAGACCCGGCGCGAACTCATGCTTGTTCGCAAGGTAATCATCCCATGTGATTTCCTGTCCGGTATGTGCGGCAAATCTTCCCATGGTGGTCACCATGCTTGCCTCAGCACCGCGTTTCACCTCGTTGTATGGCAGATCTTTTTGCACTGCCTCCACCAAGTCAGCCCACTCCATTTTGTACGGATCCGGAGCCTTCACATCGCCAGGGTACGCTGACCAGACCTCGTCCGATGGCTTGATGAGCTGGTTTTTAAAGATGCGTCCCGCCTTTCCAAGATGATGCCCGCCGAGGCTGATCGTCGCGAGTCCCTTGGTGCCGTGCGCAATGCTCGAAAACTCATCTTTGACTCCGCCCATGGTCCGGCCGTACATGAAAAACTTAGTGCCATCCGCGAAGGTGTACTCCACATGGTACGAGTCAAAGTTCTGATCAATCTTGTCCTCCTTGTAATGCCGACCACCCAACGCATGGCATTTGACCGGCAACTGATCTTTCATCCAGCACGACTCGTCAATTTGATGGATGTAAAAGTCGCTGAAGAGACCGCCCGATGCCCAGAGAAAGCTGTGGAAGCGGGAGATCTGAAACAGCAACTCGCTCTTTCCTTCCGCGAGAAAATCCTCGCGCATCTTCGCCGTTGTAAAGGCGGATCCAACCGGAGGATGCATGCGGTAAGCGCGCAGAGCCAGAATATCCCCGATGGCGCCCTCTTTGATCTTGTCATACAGCGCCCTGCGGCCCCGGCAATGCCGAACCATCAACCCAACCCCAACCTTTAAATTCTTCTTTTTGGCCTGCTCTCCGAGTTCGATCATGCGCAAACCAGTTTGCGCATCGACGCAAATTGGTTTTTCCATGAACACATTGACTCCCTTTTCAATGGCGTATTTGAAGTGAACCCAGCGGAAGGCCGGCGGCGTAGCGAGAATGACAATGTCCCCTGGCCGCAGCGAATCGATCGCATGCTTGTAGGAGTCGGTGCCAATGAATTTTTTATCTTCAGGCACATTCACCTGACCCTCGAACTTACGGCTCAAGTTTCCGTAACTGCTGCTTAGCTTGTTTTCGAAAACATCACTCATCGCGACGAGTTTCATTTGAGGGCCCTGAAAGAGCGCATCTCCTGCTGCGCCGGTGCCGCGCCCACCGCAACCCACCAATGCTATGCGAATCTCGTTTGCGTCGGCGGCATGCACGGTGGGAATGACTACCGAGGCCAGCGCGCTTGCCCCAACGGCTTGACCGGAGGTTTTTAAGAATTTACGACGAGTGAAAGGAATTTCTGAAGGGTTCATGGTGGTTGAGTTCGGTATGGAGATAAGGTTTGGTTGTTTTGTTATATTAGGGATGACTCAATTCAGGCTTTAAAAATCAATTTGAGCGCCGCAAGACGCGGACCTTGTGCGCTTCGCTGTCGCCGATAAACACCGAGCCATCGGCATCCACGAAAATACCGTGTAGGCGTGCCATTTTGCACTGCAACGGATCCCCGTCAGCGCCATCCCCTTTCTCTCCAGTGCCTGCCACCAGCCTGAGCGCGCCCGTGGCAGCTTCCACCATCCGGACAGTGTGGCTTTCAGTATCCGCAAGCCACACATTTCCTTCGCGGTCAACAGCGATGCCCTTCGGCCCCTTGAGGGTCGCGTCCTTGGCTGGGCCGCCGTTGCCGGAGAATCCGCTGGCACCAGTTCCTGCGATGTGCTCGATCCGACCAGCCTTGAGATCAAACTTGAACACTTGATTGCCCTCGCGTGTCGCCAGCCAGAGATTTCCCGCGGCATCAAAATCGAGCGAGCGCGGCCCTTTCAACGGGGTGCCGTGAATCGGAGCGCCATCAGGGGTCGGCCCAGCAGAGCCAGTGCCTGCGAAAGTTGAAATTTTGCCCGTCGCCATTGCAACCTTACGGATCACATGGTTTCCGATATCGCAAATGTACAGATCCCCGTCCGGCCCGAATTGAATACTGTGCGGGTTCTTTAGCTCGGCCTTGTCCGCGGGACCGTCGTCGCCAGAATAACCCGCCTTTCCAGTGCCTGCGATCGTACTGATGATCCCGGTGCGAAGATCGATTTTACGCACAGCGTGATTCTGCATATCGACGACAAATAGGTTCCCGTGTGTGTCGAATCGCAGTTCGTGTGGAAGATTAAACGTCGCCTCAAGGGCCTTACCTCCATCCCCGGAGTATCCCTTTTTTCCAGAGCCTGCGATCGTACTGATCTTGCCATCGGGAGCCACTCGACGGATCCGTTGCCCTGTGTACTCGCAAAACCAAATTGCGCCGTCGGGTCCGCGGACCACGCCAAATGGGTTATCGATCTGAGCCGCCGTGGCGTCACCTCCGTCGCCCGAGAATCCCTGTACGCCATTACCGGCGAATGTTTCGATGCGCCATTGGGCGGCCTGCAGGGCGGTGCAGAGCATGCTGAAACTCAAAAACAACTTTAACGGAACTTTCATGGGGTGATGGGGCGACGGTGAGGATGACTATAAAGTTCAACAAGACCAAAGAGCCCTGTCTCTTGGGTAGGCACACGACATGGAGGTCTCAAACTACGCCTGATAATGGCCACGGATAGCGGAGATCAATCCGGGGATATCATACTTAGTGGCTTCGATATCAACCTTGAGGCCAAGTTTGCGCATGGTATCGGAGGTGATTGGGCCGATGGAAGCGGTGAGCATACCCGGCGGAATCGGGAGCTTGAGGGCCATAAAATTCTCTACCGTTGAACTGCTTGTGAATGTGATTAAATCCGCGCCCTCGGCCCTGAATCTGGCGATACCTCCGGAGACGTCCTCAGTTTCCGGAACGGTGCGATAGGCGACGGCCTCGTCGACAATGGCGCCAAGTTTGGTCAGCTCTGAAGGCAACACTTCGCGCGCCTGTTCGGCGCGAGCGAGGAGGAAGCGCTGGTTTTCAATTGAGCCCTCTTTGGCCTGAAACTCCTTGATAATCGCCTCCGCGACAAACTCCTCAGGCTGCAGATCCACCGAGAGATGGAAATCACGAACACGCTTCGAGGTAGCCGGGCCGATCGCAGCGATTCGCACCGCCCCCAGCTCACGGGCATCGGAATAGATTTTGAAAAACATTTCAAAGAATGCACTCACCCCATTTGGACTCGTGAACACAAGCCAATCGTAGGAATGCGCATCCCGAACCAGCTCGCCGAATGCGCGTAAATCGACCGGAGGCTCAATCCGAATGGTGGGCAATTCAAAAACATCGCCCCCTAGCCCCCTCAGTCCCGCGCTGAGAACGCCCGCCTGCTGCCTGGTTCGCGTGACGACGATTCGTCGTCCCCAAAGGGGGCGTTTTTCAAACCATCCCAATCGATTGCTCAAGGTGGCGACCTTGCCAATGACCGCAACCGCCGGAGCGGTAAATCCAGCGGCCTCCACCTGCTGCGCAACAGTCGCCACCGTGGCAGTCAGGGTCCTCTGGCGCCCAGTCGTTCCCCAACGCACCAACGCGATGGGCGTGTCTCCGCTGAGGCCGTGCTTTTGAAGTTCGTCTGTGATCGGGCCAATCCGATCGATGCCCATCAGCATCACTTTTGTTCCGGGCAATGCCGCGATCTTAGGGTAGTCCAAAGAACTTTCGGTTTTAGTCGGGTCCTCGTGGCCGGTGAAAATTGTTAGCGAAGATGTGAAATCCCTGTGCGTCACTGGGATGCCAGCATAGGCCGGTGCCGCGATTGCGGAGGTGACCCCCGGCACAATCTCAAAGGGGAGGTTTGCATCCACAAGGGCCTCC
>JBILLC010000266.1:0-4144 GCA_044376275.1 Chthoniobacteraceae bacterium
CCCGGTAAAACCGCTGCCCGCTCTGCATGAAGGCGTGTTCACCTTTGGTTCCTACAACAATCTCGCCAAAATCACACCGCAAGTGCTCGACGTATGGAGCGAAGTGCTTCGGCAATGTCCATCAAGCCGGATGATCCTTATCGCCGATTCGGGCGAGTATCTTCGCAACAATCTCGCCTTGCGAGGAATCAGCAGATCGCGAATCGAATTGCTCCCACGCATGCTCGAACGCGAATACCTCGAATCGCACCATCGCGTGGATTTGATCCTCGACACATTCCCATTCAACGGTCTGACGGTTTCAATGAACGCGCTTTGGATGGGGGTTCCATGCGTGACGCTGCAGGGCAACACCTCCGCGAGCCGCGCAGGCGGCTTGTTGCAGAGCCGCGTGGATTTGAGCTGCCTCGTCGCCTCCACTGCGCAGGAGTATGTGGCGATTGCCGTCCGCCATGCCCGGGACCCGGAGTTTCTCGCTACCGCACGGGAAGGGTTGCGGGAAAAAATGCGCGTCACTTGGACAGACGCCGCCGCGTACACCGCCGAGCTGGAGACGCGTTATCGCGAGATGCTAGCCGACGCCCACTAGCCCGCGCAAATCGCAGCATGCCACTGGACCGGCAAAGCTCCGACGGCTCTCGAAAGTCATCGCATTGACATGCATCCCAAGCCGCTTCCAAAACATTCTTGAAGCGGAGTTCGAGCGCCAACCATTGACACCAAAATTACACAGATCAAACACTATGAATTGAGTTGGTTTCGATCTATTGTGTCGGAGTATGCTCGGCCCCTACCTCCCCTCAACATCCTTTCCCACCACGCCACTTGGCAGGTTGAAGCTTTTCTTCACATTTTTTGACTCACGCTGGGAGGACTTAACCAAACACAACTGGCTTAGAACGGTTTATCAGGACTTCAGCGCGGGGCTGATTGTCGCTATGACCGCCATCCCAATGGCGATGGGCTTCGCAATGGCCATGGGAATGAGACCGGAGCATGGAATCATCGCGGGGGCGCTGGCATGCACGGTGGGCCGGACCTTCGGCGGATCCAAATACCAGGTTTACGGCCCAACCGCAGCGTTTATCCCGGTGATCGCCGGATTGATCGCCAAGTACGGCCCCGCAGGCGGGGGACAGTTCGAAGCCGCCCACGGTTTCCTTGTATTGGTTTCAATCATCTCGGGCGCAATTCTAATGCTCCTCGGATTATTCGGCGTTGGCAAATACGCCAAACTTGTGCCGAATTCGATCATTGTAGGTTTCACCGTCGGCATTGCTGTTTCAATTGCCCTCACAAACTTCAAGGACATTCTCGGAATTAAGAATTTCAAACAGTTCCTAGGACAGCATCCGGAGATGTCGACGGGGATCAACGATCAACTTTCGATGGTTTTCCAGAATCTTCACATCATCAACCTCTGGTCTGTTTTCCTGGGCTTGCTGACCTTTCTCCTCGCCAAATATCTGCTCAAACTATCGGTCTATGTACCGGGACCGGTCATCGCAATGGGCACCGCGACGGTACTCTCCAACACCGCGCTCGCGGATAAAAACATCACGCTGGTGAAAGATTTGTATGGCTCGATTCCCAATGACTTCTTCAAGTTGCAGTTGCCTGTCTTGCCGGAACTAACCGGGAGTGTGATGGTGGATATCATTTATTTTTGCATTGCGATCATTTTCGTCTCAGGAGTCGAGAGCGTGCTGTGCTCCTCGATGGCGGACAGACTTGCGAAGAATGACAGGACGCCGTTCAACCCTGACAAAGAGTTCTTCGGACAGGGACTTGTCCAGATCATCACACCGCTGGTGCAAGGGTTTCCTTGCACGGGCGCGCTGGCCCGCACGGCCACGAGCATCAAGGCGGGGGCAAAGACTCCGCTCGCGGGCTACTTCAAGGCGCTCCTAAAACTGACACTCGCGTTTTACCTCGCCAAGTATCTGGAACTGGTGCCAATGGCCTGCGTCGGCGGAATCCTCGTTTGGGTGGCCAGTAACATGATCAAGCCTTCGGAGATCCGCGAAATTCGTGCACACGGCAACTTCGAATTTTGGATGATGGCATACACAGCGGTGATGGTGCCGTTGACGGATTTCCTCACGGGGGTTTTGTCCGCGTTGGTCATTTACTTCGCAGGCGCTTATTTCCTAAAGGCAGGAAAACAAAATCCAACTGCGGCCTGAGCCAGGTCGGACCTGCCGCATAGCTGGCGCTCGACCTCCGCGCAGCTGGCGCTCAACCTCCGCGCAGCTGGCGCTCAACCTCCGCGCAGCCGGCACTCAACGTCCCCGCGGGTTGCGCGGGTTGCGCGGGTTGCGATTGCCAGCTTGCGTTCACCTTTGCTCCGCCCCCTGATTTCCACGAGAGAAACATCCGCATGCCCGCCCACCGGTGCACAATCCAGCGCTGATTACCTCGACCCCTTCTGGGCACCCGAAGCGGGGAGGGTTTCCATCGCACAAACACCGCCTCAAACGGTCACGTGTGCGAAATTTCGTCCGCAATTTTCTGCAACTCCAAATCGAGCATGCTGGAATGTTCCGTTTGATAGAAGGTCACCGCTCCCGACTTCACATCTTGAAACGCCGCGACCACCGCGAGTCGTTTTTCGGCAATCATGGTTCGCAGCGTGAGGCTTTTGTCGCAGATGATTTGGATAGTCCGCAACACATTGCGTTTAGCAACAAGATCCAAAAAGGCGCTCCGTTTTGTGGGCTGCCAAGTACGCGCTGCTGATGCCTCTTGGACAGCCACCGACTTCTGGATCTCGAGGATCAAGCCCTCCAGATTCCCGCAGCCCGTCGCCTCTAAAACAGATTGGTCGCTCCCCAGCAAGTTGACCGCCGCACCTACTGCCCCGCAAGACGAGTGTCCCATTACAACCAAGAGTTTGGCACCTGCCACCGCGCAGCCGTATTCCATGCTTCCGAGAACATTATCCTGCTCAATATTGCCCGCAATCCGGACACTGAAGACATCTCCAAGCCCCAAGTCGAACACCATCTCCACCGGGGTGCGCGAGTCAATACAACTGAAAATCACCGCCATCGGAAATTGTCCGTCAGCCGTGGCACTTCTCTGCAAACTCAAGTCTCGTTCAATCCGATGGCCCGAACAAAACCGCTCGTTTCCAGCCTTCAATATGTCGAGCGCGATTTTTGGCGTAAGCGCGCTTTGCGCCTCGCGCGAGGAGTAATCAATAAATTGAATGTCATCCTCCAGACGGTAGCCTTCTTTGAACCCAATTTTACTAAGTTTCACACCATGTGCAGGCGCGATCGTTTTTCCGAAATCCTCGAATAGATCCAGCACATCCGGGTCGATGTAGTTGGTATTTCGCGCATCCAAAAGAACGCGCCCGCCTTTCGGAACATCTCGAAGCACTTTTTCAAGGGCGGCCCGGTTAAAGAAACTTACCTGGTTTGGAAGTCCAATCCGCAGCACGTCTCCGGAAATATGCCGCTCCAAGACGCGGTGGATAGGTTGCATAAAATTACTTCGAAGGATGAATCCAATGCTTGTCGCCGCACCCAGCAGAATTCCCACAAGCAGGTCGGTAAACACCACCGCCACGACGGTCACCATGAATGGAACAAACTGACTCGCACCCTCCCTCCACATCTGTCTAAAAACCCCGGGATTCGCTAAACCAATGCCAGTGACGAGCAAAATAGAGGCGAGTGAAGCAAGGGGTATTTCCTTGAGCCAACCCGGCGTGACCGTCACCAGTCCTGCAACCATCACCCCGTAAGTAATCGCACTCAGCCGCGTTCTTGCACCCACATTCACATTCACGCTGCTGCCAACAATCATGCTGGTCACAGGCAATCCTCCCACCAATGCCGCAAGAATATTTCCAACACCCTGCGCCAGCAACTCCCTGTTCGGCGGCGAAGACCTTTGTTGGGGATCCAGCCGATCCAGTGCTTCAAGATTCAGCAGAGTTTCAAGCGACGCCGCAACAGCCATTGTGAGGCCGGCCAGATAAACTGAGGGGGATTGAAGTGCCGAAAAATTCGGGTGCACGATTGAACCAACCAATGCGCGCCACCCCCCGATATCCGGTGCATCCAATAAATGTGTCTCCTCAATCGCCCAAGTCTCGCCAATCCCCAAAAAGAATCTGTGCGCGATAATTCCG
>JBILLC010000268.1:0-4117 GCA_044376275.1 Chthoniobacteraceae bacterium
CCCGCGTAAATTATCGCGATAACTTGTCGCAGCGTCCGTCTCGCGATCCGGCCCCTTCCCCGGCTGGTCATTGTGCCCGAACTGAATCAGCACCCACTCACCCTTCTCATTCAACACCCGATCCCACAAGCCCAGTGCGCGAAAACTCTTCGTGCTTGTTCCTGAGCGCGCATGGTTGATCACTTTGGCGTCCGGCAGAAATTCGCCCAGCATCTGCCCCCAGCCCGCGAGATCGGGCCGATCCGGGGGAGCCTGAGTCACTGTCGCGACGGTGGAATCGCCGGCGAGTACGACCTTCATCAGTGTATGCGAAGAGCGCGCGGCGTCCTTCTCTTCATCAGCGGCATGCACCGCGACGAGCGGGGCGAGCAGTAGAGTGGTGAACAGGAAGAATGTGTTTTTCATATTCATGGCCTGCTGCGCCCGTCGTCGCGGACTTTCGCGAGGGCTACCGCAAGCTCGTTCACGACCTCGGGGTGCTCGGCGGCGAGGTTTTTTGTTTCACCGGGATCGTTCACAAGGTCGTAGAGTTGATGTTTCTGGCCGCCCTTCGCGGCTTTGCTTTCGATGAGCTTCCACGGTCCGGAGCGCACCGCGAGAGCGTCGTCGTGCATGTCGCCCTGCAGCACAGTGAGCTTGCGGATGGGCTCTTTAAAAGCCTCGCCGCGCAGCGCGGGCAGGATGTTGAAGGAATCGCCGCCCTCACTGTGCGGCAGCGTCACATCCAAGATTCCCGCGATTGTCGCAAGCAGGTCGGTGAAGCAAATGGTTTCGTCTGATACCGTGCCTGCCGGGACCTGACCAGGCCAGCGCGCGATGAATGGCACGCGATGTCCGCCCTCAAACGGGGTGCCCTTGCCGTCATGCCAAGGAGCGTTGGCATTGTGACCAAGGGCGCGGGCGTCCCGCTTGGCGGTGTTGAATTTTTCGCGGACCCCGCCCGTCTCGCTTGCGAGGTTGAGCATTACGTTCTGCGTTCCTTTGAAGTCATCGGGTGCAGCACCGTTGTCGCTTGTGAATAGCAGCAGCGTCCGCTCACCGAGTTGAAACCGATCGAGCGATGCGAGAATCCGTCCGACGTGGTTGTCCAATTCCTGAATGTAATCCCCGTAAAGTCCCGCTTCGCTTTTGCCGCGAAATCGTTCAGCAGGCGTGATGTGGGTGTGGGGGATCACTGAGGTGAAATAGAGGAAAAACGGGCGTTCGCGGTTTTCCTCAATAAAGTGCAGTGCCTTGGTTACGAGGGTTCCGCTGACCAGATCCTCCACGCGAGGTTGCGCTATTCCTTCCGGGAAACTACTCCCCTTCACCATACGAAACGGTTCGCCCGGTTTGCGCCCCACGAGGTCGTGGTTTTCGATGAAAACCCGGTAGGGGTCGTTGTGGTTTTGAGGGACGCCGAAGTGATAATCAAAGCCGACTTCGAGCGGCCCGGTGATGGGTAATTTGTTCCAGTCCTTGCTGTAACCAAGGTGCCACTTGCCGATGGCGGCCGAACGATAACCTTGTGTTTTAAGCAGTGAGGCGATGTTCATCCGGTCCTGCTCAAGATGGTAGTCGTTGTTCTTCTGGTGCAGACGCCAGGGGTAGCGGCCCGAAAGAAGCCCATAGCGGGATGGCGAGCACACTGATGCGGGCGAATGCGCGTCCGTAAACTTCCTCCCTTCACGCGCCAGTCGGTCGATATTCGGGGTCTTGATCTTCGTCGCTCCGTAGCACCCGACATCGCCGTAGCCGAGATCATCCGCGAGGATGACAATAATGTTGGGCTTTGGTTCGCTTGCGGCGTGCATTGCGGCGAGGGGTGCGAGTGTGAATGCTGTGAGACCTGCAATGATCGCTTTCATGGGGTTTATGCTTTTAGTCGTCTCGTAAAATATAATTAGCATGTTTCTATGCTGATAAAGTGATAAGCTTGTGAGGTGGGGGCCTGCCTGTCCCCGTGGAGCCGTAGACTCCCTCTTGCATGTTACGGCTAGTGGAGCGAACCGCGTCCTCACACGGACAGTCTCTTAGGATCCCACCGCTTCGGGACTCAGTCATTGGCCATGGCCGTCAGCACCATCTCTCGGAATGCGCGGATATGCGGCAATTCGTAGCGGCTTTTGCGTTGAAGTAGGAAGACTTCCTCGCGGCCGAAGAGCGCAGTCAGATCGCGCATGGTGAGTTCGCATTCACCGGAACCAGGGCGCGGCAGTTTGGCGTCATTGGCGCTCGTGCATATGGTGATTCCAAGGCGGATGGCGACGTAGTCGAGCAGCAGCGCGCGGCTGGTGGCGGTGGTGGTGACTTTCATGCGTCCGCCAAGACCTGCTTGGGCAAAGATGTGTTGGATCTGGCGGTGAGAGCTGGATTGCTCAACGCTCAACACAAGCGGATGCCGGACAATGTCCGCCAAACTGATTCGGCGTGCGCTGGCGAGTGGATGGTCGTGCGGACAGATGAGTTGAAAAGGATAGCTCCCTAGCAGCCATGTGTGGAACTGCGTCAGTGGTTCGTCCCCTTGGGCGATGCCGATGATGGCAATGTCCGCACCGCCCGCTTCGATCAACTCGCGGGCTATTTGCGAGGGGCGGTCAATCAGTGTGAGATTTATCGCGGGAAATTTCTTCCGATAAGTGACGATTGGCTTGCGCAGCGCGCCGTGAAGCATTGGGGCCGGCGCAACGATCGTGAGGGCGCGCGGCGTTGTGCGATGGCGGTCGGCGAAAATCCCACGCAGGGAGTCAAACCCGTCGACGAGCGGCGTGGCGAGATCCACGAGTGTTTTCCCGTCCTCGGTGAAAGACAACTGCGCGCCCTGTGCAACCACGAGCTGTACGCCGTACTCGTCCTCCAGAGCGCGGACCTGCTGCCACACAGACGGCACGGCGAGGCCCAGTGAGGCGGCGGCGGAAGCAAAGCTGCCCCGACGCGAGAGCTCCACGAGCGCGCGCATTTGGCGGAAACGGACCTCCTTGAAGTAGCGTCGTGCGGACGCTTGGGCTGCGGGCTTTTTCATGAACATTAGGCTGAGACGAATGCGTGTTAGGGAAATTTGCAAACTACAGCATCAAAAATCAAGAGCGAGCGGCGTACTGTCACACGTGTGAATCCTTTCTTTAAGCCCGCACGTCTGCCGTCCTCCGTCTCCATGTGTTTAGCCACATGTCAGCACTTAGTTCATGCATGGGTGCTCCCTGTGCTAGCTGCTCTGGCGTTCGTGCCGTCGGTTCGAGCCGAG
Organism: Chthoniobacteraceae bacterium; assembly: GCA_044376275.1. GTDB lineage: Bacteria > Verrucomicrobiota > Verrucomicrobiia > Chthoniobacterales > Chthoniobacteraceae > Chth-196. Next base: position 3,224 of record JBILLC010000268.1, read on the forward strand.
ATAAGCGGCGGCGTCCTCCTGGAGGCTGAAAGCTTTTCGCAGCCCGGGGGCTGGGTCGTCGACCAGCAAAGCATGGATATAATGGGTTCCGCGTTTATGCTGGCGCATGGCATGGGTGAGCCTGTGGCGGATGCAAAGACGACGCTGGCATTTCCCCAACCGGGCAAGTACCGGCTTTGGGTACGCACGCGGGATTGGGCGGCTCCCTGGAAGACATCGGATACGCACCCCGACATGCGGGCTGAAGGCACTCCGGGGATTTTTCAGGTGTTGGTGAATGGCAAGGCTGTCGAGGTGACTTTTGGCACCGAGGGTGTGGACTGGCATTGGCAGGATGGCGGCGTGGTGGAGATTGCTGGCGGGACGGCGCAGATTGAGCTGCATGATCTTACGGGGTTCGCGGGTCGCTGCGATGCGCTGCTCTTTTCACCCGAGTTAGGAACGACCCCTCCACCAAATGACCCAGCAAGATTGGCTCCGCTGCGTCGCACGCTGCTTGGCTTGCCGGAGAACCCAGAAGAAGCGGGTGAGTTTGATTTTGTTGTCATCGGTGGTGGCGCAGCGGGGTGCTGTGCAGCGGTTAGTGCTGCACGACTCGGTTGTAGAGTGGCGTTTATCCATGACCGCCCGGTTCTCGGCGGGAACAATAGCACCGAAGTTCGCGTGGGTTTATCCGGTCTCATTCATCAGATGCCGTATCCCCGGCTTGGCAATCTTCTCGAGGAGCTTGGCCCTGTGGGTTACTGGAGCCTGCAACAGGCAAAGAAATCACGTGAACTGCCGCGCAGTCAGGAAGTCATTGCATTGTTCGAGAAGGAACCGCAGCGCCGCATTCACAATGCGGGCCCGGCGACCAACTACGAAGACGAGAAGAAGCTCGCTGTTGTCGCGGCA
>JBILLC010000015.1:0-12680 GCA_044376275.1 Chthoniobacteraceae bacterium
GCGAAATTCGCGCCAACCGCGACCGGGTTCTGCCAAGCGTGGGATGGGGATTCAGCGCGGCGTTTGCATATGCGCTCACAGATGTGACTCAGGTGAAATGGGTGCCCGAGGTCGGGTTCGGACACTTCGCCCCGATCATGTTTGCAACGCTCGGTCTGCTTTCGCTCGGGTTGATCCCGTTTTTTGGCGCGTCTCTTTCTGAAATGCCCCGCTCCTCGGTGCGCTGGGCGGTCGGCGGCGCGCTGATGCTTTCATTGCAGGCGACGGGAATCGCCTACTGCATCGGGATGTTTCATGAAGTCACGCTCACAAACATTTTATACAACACACGCGGGATTTGGAGCGTGGTGCTGGTGTGGGTGATTGGTCACTGGTTTTCAAACACCGAGCGCAGCATTGGCAACCGCGCCATGCTGCGGCGTTTCGCGGGGGCGGCGATTCTGCTTGCGGCGGTCGTACTGGGGCTGAAGAGGTAGCGCGGCTCTATTGGCCGTACTGGGTTTTGACCCAGTCGCGGTAGGCGCCTGAAACCACGCCCTGCACCCACTGCGGGTGATCCAGATACCAGCGCACAGTTTTGCGGATCCCGGAGTCGAAGGTTTCCGCGGGACGCCAGCCCAGTTCGCGTTCGACCTTGGAAGCGTCGATGGCATACCGCCGGTCGTGCCCGGGACGGTCCTTCACGAACTGCATTTGCTCGCGATAAGACTTTCCATCATCGCGCGGGCTGAGTTCGTTGAGGATGTCGCAAAGGGTGTGCACCACCTCTAGGTTGGTTTTTTCGTTCCAGCCGCCGATGTTGTAGGTTTCACCGAGAGAACCGGCCTCAAGCACGCGTCGAATTGCGGAGCAATGGTCGGTGACGTAAAGCCAGTCGCGGACATTGCGTCCATCGCCGTAGACGGGAAGCGCCTTTCCATTGAGCGCATTGAGGATCATGAGCGGGATCAGCTTTTCGGGGAAATGAAAGGGTCCGTAGTTGTTGGAGCAATTGGTGGTGAGCACCGGCAACCCGTAGGTGTGATGATAAGCACGCACGAGGTGGTCGCTCGCCGCCTTCGAAGCGGAGTACGGGCTGTTTGGTTCGTAACGGTGTTGCTCGGTGAACGCTGCATCATGGTCGCCAAGCGAGCCGTACACTTCGTCGGTGGACACGTGCAGAAACCGGAACGCCTGGCGCGCATCACCCTCGAGGGCGCCCCAGTAAGCGCGCACGGCTTCGAGCAATTCAAAAGTGCCGACCACATTGGTCTGGATGAATTCGCCGGGGGCATGAATGGAGCGGTCCACGTGGCTTTCGGCGGCGAAATTTAGGACGGCGCGGATCCCGTGTTTTTTCAATAGATCGGAAACCAGAGACCTGTTGCCGATGTCACCCTGCACGAGTTTGAATCGGTCGTCGTTTTGAACCGTGGAAAGGTTTTCGGGATTGCCCGCGTAGGTGAGTTTGTCGAGCACGACGACGGATTCAGAGGACTGCGCCAGCCACTCGAGCACGAAGTTTGAGCCAATAAATCCGGCGCCGCCGGTCACAAGGATTGCCATAATTCAGGAATAATTGAGTTGAGAATGTTGGGCTGCCCGCAGGGGCGGACATGCCAGGGGCTGTTTCGATGAATCCGTCAAAATTCGTATAGAGAGTATCGTTTATCACCCATTCTTGGGACTACCGAGGTGATTGCCAGAACCTTCGCGGGAGCCGTGGCTGGAGCAACGTCGGAGAGGAGCGGGGCTAAAGGGCGTCGTCGAGGATGTCAAAGATGGCGGTATTGTCCAAAAAGCCCCGCAACCGTTCGGAGCCTGGACCGATGCCGACGCCGATCATGTCTTCGGCGGTGTTAAGGCCGGAGGGCTGGACAATCGCGGCGGGTTCATTGCGCTGCGCGGGTGAACCCGGCTGGGGACCGTTCGGGCCGGAAGCCCAAGTCAGGTAGGGATAGCCCGCAGGATCAAGGCCGAGGAACTCCGGGCCTTTCTGCTGGCGCAGCGGATACCCGCTCAGAGTGAGACCCCCGGTTCCGAGGCGTCCGACGGCCATCACCAGGGCCTTGTCGCCGGCAGCAGCGACCGCAGTGGCGATCGCCTCGTCGAGCGCCTGAACCTCGCGCAGGGCGCGCTCGGCTTGGTTCAATTCGCAGGCGTCCGAATACAGGGACGCATCCACGACCAGCAAATAACTGGCTCGGCCACCGCGCAACCGGTCGCTGCGTAACAATTCAATCGCGCGGCGCGTCATATCTGCGAGGGAGGGCTGCTGGCTGCCGGATTCGAGCTGGTTGGCGTAAGCCAGAGGGCCGCTCCCGAAAAGCCCGACCACGCGGCCTTTTTCCCACGAGCCCGCCTGCTCAAGCTCCGCTTTGCTGCGCACCACCTCGACCCCCTGCGCGGCCCATTCAGCAATCAAATTGCGTCCATCCTTGCGGCGCCCCGGCCAGTCGCCCTCGGCATTTTCCGGCAGAAAATCGCCGCCGCCACCGCCCAGAATGATGCGGATCCAGTCGCGCTCGAAAAGCTGGAGGGCGATTCCCTCGGCGTCGTTGGCTCGCGGAGTGTGGGCGTAAAACGGAGCCAGTGAGGGAGTGGAAAGACGGGAGTTGGTGATCACCCCGACGGCACGCCCCGATTCGTGGGCCTTTTCCAGGATGGTGGCCAGAGGTTTACCGGTTCCGGTGGAGGACACCAACCGGTGGCTGACGCGCTTGCCAGTGGCGAAGGCGCTGGCCGAGGAGGAATCATCGGGCACTGCAAAATCCTCGGCGGAATTCCGAAGCAGAGCGGTATTGGGAAAACCCTCCAAAGCAAAGCGGTAATCGGCGCCGCCCGCGTACAGTCGCGCAGCGGTGAGCGGCCGGGTGGAAAGCGCATCGGAGACAAAGAGAATGATTTGACTGGGCTTTTGGACGACCCACATTCGGACGTACAAAAATCCCAGGCCCGCGAAAACTAACAGACAGGCGAGCGCAATGAGTTGGTTGCGGACTTTCATTAAGTGAGGGTGCTCTCAATAGCCAAGCTGCTGACTGAATGCAAAAGCCATATTCTCTGAACTGACCGGGATGTATGGCATGCCCTTTTCCGCTCACTTTTGGCGCGCTTGCGGTGCACTCCGCGTTCACATCGGACCCGGGGCCGCGCGATGCCGGGAAATGCTGATGCCGCGGGCTGGGCGAGGCAGAAACTTATCATATTTAATTTATTGTTTGTTATATATTTACATAACTAAATAGCATGGAAACCCGTCTTTCACGATTTTTAGCCGCTGCCCCGCACTGCAGAAGACAAGGCGAATCAGTCGCTGGAAACTCCGCAGCGAGCCACTCCAGCAACTTGGGACAAATGGAATGAACAAACGGAATGAAAACCCCCGCCGAAAAACCCGCGTAAGCCATATAAGCCACATGAGCCACATCAATCCTTTTGCCCGGAAGGCACTCTGTTTGATCACCACCCTGCTGTGCTCCAGCGCCCTGAGCAGCGCGCCCCTCGAGGTATCCGGAGTCTACCCGCATCTGGCAACTTCCAACCGCGAGGGCGAATGCGGCACCGGAGCGGTTGTGCCATGGGCGGACCGGCTCTGGGTCATTTCCTACGGCCCGCATCTGCCTTTCGGCTCGTCGGACAAATTGTATGAAATCACGCCGGACCTTAAAAAAATCATCCGCCCCGAGAGCGTCGGAGGCACGCCGGCAAACCGGATGATCCATCGTGAGAGCAATCAGCTTGTGATCGGGCCGTACTGGATCGACGCGCAGCGCAATGTGCGTGTGATCCCTCCTGCGCGAATGTTTGGCCGGCTCACCGGGGCGGCGCGGCATTTGAGCGAACCGGGGCGGAAAGTGTATGTGGCCACGATGGAAGAGGGATTGTACGAGGTGGACGTAGACACCCTGGAGGTGACGCCGCTTATTCGCGATGGCAATCTGGGTGCAAACGCAAACGGTGCGAACGGCGTAAAAGGCGGCAAGTACGCAGACAAGGTGACGCCGCAGACGCTGGACTCAATCCCCAGCGAACTGCCCGGGTACCACGGCAAGGGATTGTACTCGGGGCAGGGCAAACTGGTTTACTCCAACAACGGAGAACATGGAGACAGGGCGTTGAAGGATCCGACGACCGCCTCGGGCGCGCTCGGGTGGTGGAATGGGAGCGGCGACTGGCAATTGGTGCGGCGCAATCAATTCACGGAGGTCACGGGCCCGGGAGGCATCGAGGGCAACGCCAATCCGGAGACCGATCCGGTTTGGGCGATGGGATGGGACGCAAAATCGCTTCTGCTGATGCTTCTTGAAAAAGGCCACTGGCACGCATACCGGCTGCCCAAGGCCAGCCACTCGTACGACGGCGCGCATGGCTGGAACACCGAGTGGCCGCGGATCCGCGACATTGGCGAAACTGATTTGCTCATGACCATGCACGGCGCCCTCTGGCGCTTTCCCCGCGATTTTTCGCGTGCACGCAGCGGTGGTATTGCACCGATTTCGAATTACCTCCGAGTGATTGGTGATTTTGCGCTTTGGCAGGGACGGGTGGTGTTTGGATGCGATGATTCGGCAAAATCGGAATTCCTGAACAAACGCTCCTTCAAAAACGAGCATGCGACGCAGCCGCAGTCCAACTCCAACCTGTGGTTTGTGGAGCCAAAACAACTCGCCAGTTTCGGGCCTGCAATTGGAAGAGGCTCAGTTTGGCTGCGAGAGGACGTGTCCGCAAACGCCGAAAGCGAACCCTTCCTCTTCTCGGGATTCGATTTGCGAATGCTGCATCTCATTCACGATTCCAAGCACCCGGTGCGGGTCCGGATTGAAACGGACGCCGAGGGAAACAACGTCTGGCAAACCCAGTCGGTGATTACTGTTCCGGCTGGCGGCAATGTGAACCACAACTTTTCATCCACGCTGTCGGCGGCGTGGATCCGGTTGGTGGCCGAAGATCCAGCCAGCGCGCTGAGCGCGAGTTTTCATTTCAGAAACCGTGATCCGCGCAAAATCCCGAATGGAAAACTTTTCGATGGATTTGCACCCATCCATTCAAAGACGAAGACGAGTGGGGACAAAATAGAGGCCGCCGGTGCGCGGCCTGCGCATTTGCGCAGCCTTGGCGCTGACAAAATCGGACTCTCGGTTCCGGGCGGAGGATTTTATGAAATGGACGCGTCCATGCAGCTTTGCGAATCCAAGAGCGCGGAGCGCCGTGCGTTGGTGGATCAGGGTGCGCCGATTGAAGTGCAAACGATCAGTGCGGATGCCGCGTCCATCTTGATCGAGGAGGACGGGAAGCGCTATCGCTTGCCAAGAGGCGCCGTACTCGATGGCGGATTGGGAGCACCCCGCAAATCGCGCATGGAGGCGCGGGCGGGCGCAGTCACAGGCCCCGCGAGAGTTTGCAGGGAAGTCGCAACGGAGCGCGATCTACTGAACACCGGCGGCACGTTTTTCGAGCTGCCGGCTCGAAACGCGCAGGGCATTGCCAAGATTCGGCCAATCGCCACGCACAACCTTGCGATCCACGACTACGCGTCGCAATTCGGGCTCATGTTCATCAGCGGGGCAATCGCGCCTGAGGCGGCGGCGGCAAAACACGTGTTTACGAGCGCAGACGGTGCCGTCTGCGTGTGGGTGGGAGTCATCGACGACTTGTGGCAGCTTGGGAAGCCACGCGGACTTGGCGGTCCGTGGAAGAACACCAGCGTGAAAGCGGGTGAACCATCGGATCCTTACCTGATGAGCGGGTACGATCGGAAGGAGGTCACTCTTTCGCACAAGGCCGGCGGGGCCTTGCACATTCGACTCGAGGTGGATATCGACGGGACGGGGCTTTGGGTGCCGTACGGTCGTTTTCTTGTGCCGGCGGGAAAGGAAATCAGACACACCTTTGATGAGGCGTTTGGCGCGTATTGGATTCGGGCCGTGTCAGAAAACGACTGCGATGCGACGGTCCAGCTGCGCTATCAGTAGGCATTTGAAGCTGCCGGTTGATTCGCAAAAACCCTGCGGATACATCAACGCATGCCCTCCGGGGCCGCATCGCCCGGCCACGCTCCGCCTCCAGCCGCGAACAATCGTCATAACCCCAGGGACGCTGCGCTGAGCGCACGCATGCTCAGCGCGGCCACAGTCGCACATGCGGCTGACCTTTCACCCGAGTTCACTGCTTCTCCCAGAGGGAGAACGTTTCAAGCAAATCGCCGATCCGCTCCCGCAACGCCATCGGCACCCTGTTGCTCTGAGCGTTGGGCATTCGATCCGTGCTGGCAATCTCGGCATCACCCGTGCCGCCAACCACCTCGGAAGCGCCGCTTGATAAAATCCGGTGTGCCTCGCGCGCCTCGTTCGTTTGCGTGAGAGCCGCCGGCAGTTTCTCGAGCTTCATTCGGAGCAGCCAGAGGTACTGATAATCCTCCGCACCTTCACGCATCATTTCCCAACGCAAACTCGGAGCCACCGAGCCCGGGCCGCTTGGGTCGGGATAAAACATCTGCCCCATCCCCCACACCGTGCTTCCACCGAATTGCGGATACACAAAAACCGGCCCCTCGCAAGCTTGTGTGAATGAACCCAGTGTTTCGTAGGTAAGCCAGCCGCGCGCACCAAATTTCCACGCCAGCCAGCCAAAACTTCGCGCGCTAACCGCCGGATAATCAATGAAGGTGCGGTAGTTGTCGCAGAAGGTCACCAGCTCACCAAACTTCTCGGCACGCTCACGCGCATCACCGGCATGGTCCAAGTTACGAAGACACCAGTGATCGATGAAACCGTTGAGCTCGGGATGCGGATCCGCTGTGGCGAAGGTGCGAAGACCGGGTGCGTTTTTTCTGAGGAACTGCACAAAGTTGCGGATGACGCGGTAGTTGTTTGTGGGCGTATCCAAGGCCCGGTCACTGGTGTGATAAGTGTAGGGTTCATCCATCGTAGCGACAAAAAATCGGTCAAGCCATCCGCGCCGCTCAATCAACGCGTGCATGTGTTTTAAATACGCTCCAAAGCGGGCTTCAAAGTCCGGATGAATCTCCCCATTTTTCTGGCAGATCTGCGCGCCGAACCAACGCTGCTTGGTCACCGCAGGGAAATGCCAGAGAAAATAAAGCCCCTGCATTTCACCTGTCTTGAACATGCTCCAGACGGGCAGAAAAAGATGCGCCGTCTTTCCCTGCTCAAACAGGGCGGCAGCACTCCTTTCCCAATCCTGAGAATCGACTGTGAGAACGCCGTCTTTGTCGATCCGCACCACCGGCGATGGCAGCGGATCCGGAGTTTGGAAGTGCGCGGAAAAATCCTGGTGAATCTCCTCCAAGAGCGAAGGTTTCTGCAGCCATTCCGGGAGCCGTTTGGGAGAGAGGACGCTGGTATTCAGCAGGGGCGAACTCTCTGGCAGCGCAAAAGAGCGGATCTTGACCTCGAGTGGGATTAGCTCGGTGTTTGGCTTGTCTGCGGGCATCCATGCTTCGCGAGTGTACTCCAGTTTAAGCGACCCACTGTAAATTCCAGCGGACAAATCGCGCGGCACGCGCACCGTAACCAGGAATTGTAGATTCCTATGCGGCCGTGCATCGCCGGAGCCTTTTAAGAGCGGGTCTGGATATTCCCCCACCCCGGTTTGATAGGGCATCTGCGCCTTCATTCGCGTGCCGCTAGGCTCGTCCACATAAACGTAAGCCAACCGTTTGAAGTCGACGGCTCCGGCACGAATGGCTGCCCTTTGGCTCACTGCCTGCTCCCCAACGGAACTCTCGGTGGCTGCATGGTTGGTGATCAAATCCGTGCATGAAAGCGTCACATTGCGCAGGGGAACCTCGCTGTTGAGTACGATCACAAAAGGCTCCGCCTCGCCGCGGGCCGCCTGAATGCTGACGCCGCCGGCCCTCTGCTGGACCGGCAACTTGTCGGACGCCCTGACTTTCTCAACCGGATAGAGCGACCAAATACGGTGCCTCCACCCATCGATCAGCATGCACGCGGATTCGTTGGCGGCAGGGATTGGTTGAATGTGCTCTTGTGCGACCGGGATTGAAGCCCGTTTACCCGCGCCAAGTTCATCGATGGCGAACAAATCAAACGCGAAGAACGCGCGAAAAAAAAAGAGCGCGAGAACCGCGGCTAGTTTCCGGAGGTTTGGTGCGGGTAGCGCAGGATCGTTCCAAAGCCGTGCAGCAAAACCGTCGATGCTGATGGGCGCGACGTGGCGAGCGTTCGTCGTGTTTTGGGCGGTGGCCGCCAGAGCGGTTTTGAATGCGCCCAAGACCGAAATCAGGGGGAGGCGGATGCTCATATACAGGGGAGGGACGAACACATTGAGCCTGCGTTCCTATAAAATCCATCGGAAGGATGATCTTTCGGTAAAAGAGCGGTGCTTTGAATCTCAACGGGCGCCAATCCCCGCCACCCGACACGTCCGATTGGAGCCCGAGACCTTCGCCCTGACTGCACCTGCGTTTGTCCCGCTTGAGTGTTAGGGGGTAGAAACCAGGGGTGACACCTGAGGGATGAGGATTGCGCTCAGTTGTCTGCTCGCCGGTCTGGAAAACACATTCGCCAGTTTAGCTTGCCGTCCGCCTTCAACCGATCATAGTGAGGCCTGTTGGTTTTCAGCCGTCAAAAGCGCTCACCGACTCTTGTCTCGATTCATTCCTGCATGCTGATTCGCATTTTAGTGTGAAAAAGCTGGGTGCAAACCTGGGAACAGAATCCAGAGACAGGAGGAAAAATCAGAGGGCAAGCATCACGGCGGCAGAATCATCGGGGTGTAGCTTAGCTTGGTAGAGCGCCTGGTTTGGGACCAGGAGGTCGTAGGTTCAAATCCTATCGCCCCGACCACTGTGCGGATGCACAACTCACAGTGTAGAAGAGACGCAACTCACTCCGGAGTAGGTCTCCGAGTCAAGGCGGGTTCCTCAGAGCTTTTGCGCAAAAACCTCCATGGATTCAGATCGAAAAGCGCTTTCCAACAACGCTTCAAGCTGCTTTGGATCCTCCACAGCTTCAATCGCCTCGCGGATCCCCTCTGGGTAAGCGCCATGGCGGATTTCTAATGCGCGCAGCACCGACCTGCGCAGGGCGAGCAACTCCCCTTCCGTCAGCCCCTTTTTTTTACCCTCCAGTTCGCCCTCTAATTTACCCTCAAGTCGTAGTTGAGCGGCGATGGACAAAGTTTTTGTTTGGAGGTTTGGCGTGCTCATTTTTGCAATTCGCTTCCGAAGTTTTGGAGTGTCAATCTCGGCGTTAAGAATGTACCGCAAAATCCTCTCCAGCGCACCCTCCGAGAGCGAAAATAAAAGTGCTTCGTCCCACAAAGCATCGCCGAGCAATTCGCCAATGGGCTCCGCTTTAAGCGCCCGCAAGGTGAGAATGCCCTCCGGAGTGCCGGCAATCTGTTGATATGGGATCCGCACCAACTCCAAAAGATGGTACATCAACTTGGGCTGCCAAGGACGGAGAATGCACGCCAGCGAAGAGGGCAAGTCGATGAGATCCTCCAAGTTTGCGGATGTTTTCCAGGGCCGTTTGCCCTGGGCCAAAACCACCGGAAAGATGGCGGGCAATTTTGCCGGGGGCGGATGGCTTTGGGCGAAACGCTCCCAAATGCGCAGGATGTACGAAAGGAGTCGAAGCGCCATGCGCGGGTCCTCCGAACTTTGGTGCTCGAAGAGGAGGTAAAGGAACGCGTCGCTTTTTTGGATCTTAACGTGGAAGAGCAAATCGCTTTCGGAGCTTGCGAATTGCGGATCAATAAAAGAGGACGGTTCTAGAATGAGCGAATGCCAGTCAAGGGCGGTGGCGAGCTCTTGAGGAAGATGGCTTCTAAAAAATGCGCGTGCATTCTCGGGTACAGAAAAAGTGGCCTTGAGCAATTTGTCGTTGGGTTGATGAATGCTGTCCTCGGACATATCGACTTTCGTCTCCTTACTTCATAAGTCGGATGTGCCGCGGGGCGGGGATGCCGCGGATTGCACAATCCACCCTAGAAAACGAGCACGTGCCACGGTGCTGAGATCGTCACAAATCACAGCAGCGCCAACCCAGATCTGGTTCAGCACCGCCTGCAGAGTGCGCCTGTTGATCAGCCACAGGCACTCACCCGGCGTGATTGGTGCACCGCTTGCCGCGCCTAGCGGTTGCTGCTCATTTCGACCAGGTCCCGTATAATGGCGAGCGTTTCGATCTCTGTGATAAACCCCTCGGGATCGGGATTGGCAATAGGATCCTGATCAAGCAGGTGCAGCTTCTTGAGCCGCAAATCCTCCATCAACAACCGCTGAAACTTCCGGGGCCCCAGCGCCATCGCGAACTCCGCGCTCGCGGCCTGCAGTCGCGAGTATCGTTCTTCATCGGCCAGGGCGTTTTGCCGGCGGTCGGACTCTCGCAAGGTGAGCCGGTTGGCTTGCGCCTCCTCCCTGAGGCGCTGCCTTTCCTCCCGGATCAGGCTGAACCCCTCGCTTTGCGAAACCCGCGCCAAAGAGCGCTCCCCGAGAGCTTGCAGAATCGAGAACGTCACGTTCCCTGAGGCGGAGCGCTTCACCGGCGCGATCGCGTCATGCTCCAAGCATCCGATTAACGCGGACTCTCCGCGTGAAGGAATGTCAGCTGTGGAGGGCAGAACGATATCTGGACGCGTTCCAACGATTTGGGTGGATTGCCCATTCACCCTGTAGAACTTTCCGATTGTGAGCATCAGCCCGCCCAGAGGAAGCCTGCTGCGGACATTTAAAAGTTCGGTCAGCGGGATCGCGGCCTGCACCGACCCCTTGCCAAAAGTCTGCTCGCCCCCGACCACAACGGCACGCGCATGATCCTGCAAGGCTCCCGCAACGAGCTCGCTCGCCGAGGCGCTGTCTCGATCCACCAGCACCACCAGCGGCCCGTCGTACAGCTGTCTTTTCTGCCTCAACGGCGTCATCACCTCGATCGGCTGATTTGGAATCCGCACCGCTGCGATCGCCATGCTCCCGCAAAAAAGCCCGCCAAGCTCGACGGCCTCCTCCAACAATCCCCCGAGATTTCCGCGGAGATCCAGAACGACACCCGCAACGCTCTCGACCTTTAAGCGCCGCACCAAAGCCGCGACATCCTTCGACACACTGCTAAGCTGACCGCCGGCCGCATTGCTTTCGTTTCCATAGAACGAGGGGATCACCACCCAGCCAAACCGCTGCGCCGCCCCCCCGTTTTGAGTGTGCACCACCTTCGCATACGCCTCCCCCTCGTGAGATCGAATCTGTTCTCTCCGGATTTCAACCAAAGTCCGTGCGGCGGGATCAGAAGAGCGCGCCGGCGCAACTTTCAACCGCACGACCGCGCCCTCCTTGCCCCGCAAAAGCCTGACGCTCTCGTGAAACGTCAATCCCTCCAGATCACGGAACGGTGCCATTCCCTCTGCGATCGCCACGATGCGGTCATTGACCCGGACCCTTCCATCCCTCTGTGCGGGGCCGCCGGGCATGATCGCGATGATCTTCAAACCGCCCGGGTCCCTATCAACGGTTACGCCGATTCCAACGCGGGTCAGGTTCAGCTCGCTTTCTGTATCCTCGAATTCCTCCTGCGTGAGGTAATCACTGTGCGGATCACAAGCCCTCGCGAGAGCTGCAAGAGCGGGCGCAAGTCGATCCCCACGGGCACCGGGAACGGCCAATAATTCAGCCCGATACTTTCGCCGTACCCGCTCCAGCGTGTCGTTCAAATCCATTCCATCCAACAGCTCCGCCAACACCTCGGAACCAAGCTGCTCGCGCCACGCCTGTTTGGACTCCTGCTCATCCGCAGGCCAGTCAGCATGTTCCCGCGACAATTCGACGTCCCAGGGTTGGTTGAAATCCCACGTTTGAGCCAACAGCTCCTCCACCCAAACGGCGCAGTTGGCTTTTCTCTGACTTAAAACGGCGCTGACACGATCAATTGCATCCCAGCTCCCGTCGCGCAACGCCCTCGCAAATCCCGGCCCGAGATCGTCGCGAAACTGTTGAATATCCGTTTTTAAAAAGTACAACCGGTCGGGATCCAGTCCGTCAAAATAACGCTCCAGGGCGCGAATCGACAAACCGCTTCCGAAAGGCTGCTGTAGGTAATGCTGTTGCTCCAACACTTCAGCCACCGTGCGCGCAGTCTTCGCCCAGAGGGTATCAGAAACTTTCTCACGTGCTCTCGCAGCCTGCTTTGCGAGTGGATTGGCGCTCTCGCCGTTCTTGGCACTCGAGGCTGCAGGCGCCTTCACACGGGATTCTTCCGACAACACGAATAGAGTCTGCCTCGTTGCCCGCGAACCGTCGGCCTCTGCGGGGTGTTCTACGGCACGCAAATCGCAAAGAAGCAAGAGCAGCACAACCGGCAAAAAAACCGACATGCTCCACCGGTGAGCGGAGGTGGTGAAGGCGATGAGGAGGCTCGAAAAATGATGAATACTCGCGCTCACGTTTGGTCGGATCGATGGGGCGGATCAAAGCACTACACAAAGCCTTTAAACAAACCCAGATTTCGCCAAAATCAATCCCGCGGATCTGGTTCGAGAAGCCCATGCACCTTGCAGAGCGATTCTTCCTCTGACACGCGTCGCAACACTCAGAACACCGCGTGCGCGGTGCGCGAGATTTGCCGAATGTCATCGTGCTCACAGAACATGCAGCAACGAATGTTTACACCTTGGAATCAGCTTTTTATGTTTCGTAAAAGGGTTCTTCGCTGTTTTCAGTG
>JBILLC010000395.1:0-3159 GCA_044376275.1 Chthoniobacteraceae bacterium
CTCAATGCGTCTTCGTACTGTCCCTTGCGAAAATGCCACCATCCGAGGCTGTCCAGATAGGCTGGGTGGTTGGGCCTTAAGGCCAGCGCCCTCTTGATGTAAGTGCCCGCCTCGTCCAGGTTCTGGTTCCGGTCCACCCACATGTACCCCAGGTAGTTCAGCGCCTCGGCCGAATTTTCGGGGTCAAGCTCGATGCTTCTCAGGAGTAGCCTTGAGGCTTGCTCAGGAAGGCCGGCCCGCTCCGCGGCGGCCCCGTAGGTGAAGTAGAACCCAGCGTCCAGCGCCGCGCTTTGGGAGTTCAGAAACTGGCGCTCCGCCAGCGCAAAGCACTTGAGGGCTTCGTCATGCTGCTTGGCTTCAGCCAGGGCTACCGCCGTCAGCATGGTCAATTGCGGGACCTCGGGGAAAAGCGTCCTCGCATGCTGGGCGGTGGCCGCTGCATCCGGCGCACGCTTTAAACGGAGTTGGAGTTGTGTGACTCGGATGTGGTCCTCGACCCGGTCAGGTTCGGCCTCCAAGGCGATTTTAAAATGACCGAGAGCCGCAGCTGGTTTGCCCTGTTGTAAATAGAGTTCGCCGAGCATTTCGCGGGCGGGGGCGACCGCAGGCTGCTCCGAGACAAGTTCCTCCAGAACGCCCATCGCCTCGGGGACCTGCTCGCTCATGAGAAGCACCCGCGCAAGTTTAAGGCAAATGCCGGCCGAGAGTGAGCCCTTCCGCTGGCGGTGTTCGAGCAGTGCCCGCTGGTAGAAACTTGAAGCCTCCGGCAGTTGTTTAGTGAGCGCGTAATGGTCTGATGCCGCCTCTAAAACTGACGGCTCAATCGGTGCAAGATTCAGTGCGGTTTTGAAGAACTCGTTGATGCGCGCCAAGGAAACTTTGGCGATGGTGCCCCGATTGATGAGCGCGTTTCGGTAGAGCGCGCCGGATTGGATCCAAAAATCAGCGTCTTGCCTGCTGGATTGAAGGCTTTTTCTAAGGGCATCCTCGATACGCTGGCTAAGTGATGCCGCGGAGCAGGTTTCAAGGTACACTGACAAGACGGTAAGGTCGTCCGGGGCCAGCTTGTAGGCCTTTTCCGCGTAGGTGAGCGCGCTGTCCGGACGCCGGAGGGCGCCCAGATAAGTTCGTGCAATTTGAACCAGCACCCCAGTGTGTTTTGGAGCCGCTGCGTTGGCGTCCTTAAGCAAACGGAGTGCTTCCGCCGTCTGGTCTCGCGCGGTGAGCTCGGTCGAGAGCCGCACTGCCAGCGCTGCGTTGCTCGGGTCAAGCGACAGGGCTTTCTGATAAAGAGCGAAGGCGGTGTCGGCATCTCCATTCTCCTCGCTGATTGCCGCAAGAGTGTAGAGGGCAAGCGCCTCCGACTGAAGCTCGCCTCTGGGCTGGATGAGCAGGTCGCTAGCCGGCGGCGAGGCGGGCGAAGGAAACGGGTCTGCAAAAATAAACCGCGCCGGATTCTGGGAATCTGGCGCGGTTGATAACAGGTCTGATCCTTCTTGGAGGACCGATGCGGGCTTTTCCGCGAATGCAATGGGGAAGGCCAGGGCAATGATCGAGACAACTCCCGATAAAAGCGGCTTGAGCCGGTAAAACCCAGTCAGGACTGTTGGCGATAGCGAACGGTCCATAAGCAATTCAGAAAGCTAGCTCTTGTAGCGCAAACGCTTTTTGTGGCGGTTCTCTTTCATCCGCTTCTTGCGTTTATGCTTCGCGATTTTCGTTTTGCGTCTCTTTTTAAGTGATCCCATGTGGTTTCAGTTAGCTAGCGTTTGGGGGGTGGCGAGGGAAACAGGAATTTTTCCCTGCCGCAACTTCAATTTGAGTTTAATTTCGAGTCACCCTGCGGTCTGGGGCTCAGGAAAACATCCGGCCAAGGCTCAGTAAACCAGTTTGTTGAGCGGATATTCGATGATCCCTTCCGCACCCAACTCCTTAAGCTGCGGGATGATCTCGCGTACGACCTTTTCCGCAATCACCGTTTCCACCGCTATCCAACCCTCCTGCGCGAGGTGCGACACCGTCGGCCTTCTCAAAGCCGGCAGAGTGGAGAGCAGCTGTTCGAGGTTTGTTTCAGGCAGGTTCATTTTGAGTCCCACTTTGTCCCGGGCCGCGAAAGCCCCCTGAAGCAGCATCACGAGTTTCTGAATTTTCGCCCGCTTCCATGCGTCCTGATAAGCTGCCCGGTTGGCGATGAATTGGGGGGAGGACTGGAGGATGGTTTCAAGAATGCGCAATTTGTTGGCGCGCAATGAAGAACCCGTTTCGGTGACGTCCACAATCGCATCCACAAGGTCGGGAACCTTCACTTCGGTCGCTCCCCACGAAAACTCAATGGTCGCCTCCACGCCCCGTTCGGCAAGGAAACGGCGTGTCAGTTCCACGGCCTCGGTCGCGATGACCTTGCCTCCCAGGTCTTCAACCTTCTGAATGGGAGAATCTTCCGGCACAGCGATGACCCAGCGGGTGGGCTGGTCGCTGGCTTTTGAGAAAGTCATCTCACACAAAATTTCGACGTCGGAGCCATTGTTGTAAATCCAGTCGCGTCCGGTTAATCCGCAGTCCAGAAAACCGTGCTCCACGTAGCGGCTAATTTCCTGCGCTCTCAGCAGACGGATGACGAGTTCGGGGTCGTCCACATTTGGTTTGTAGGAGCGGCCCGCACCGGAGATCACGAATCCGGCTTTTGCAAAAAGGGCGAAGGTGGGTTCCTGCAGGGATCCGGAGGGCAGGCCGATGCGGAGTACGGGTGTGTGGCTCATAACGAATGCGGAGGGGGCGGAGGTTCTAGCGAAGTACCCGCGTGCATCCAGTAAAAAGAGGAAGACGCTAGGCGGATTCTTTCAGATAGAGCCTTAGGGCGATTGCTTTGCGGGGATTGGGGCTTTTGCGTAAGTCGCTTTCCAAAAGCGGGGTGTCTATCGCTCGGGGGGGAGAAGGTCGGGGCGGAGCCTGCGGGTTTTTTGAAGCGCCTGTTCCCGGCGCCACTCGGCGATATGAGCGTGGTTGCCGGAAAGCAGGATTTCAGGCACCCGCTTGCCACGGAATTCCACCGGCCGGGTGTACTGCGGAAACTCGAGAATCCCTGTCGCAAAGGAATCATCTGAGGCGGATGCCTCGTCGCCCAAAACCCCGGGGAGAAGCCTGACAACGGCATCTGTG
>JBILLC010000270.1:0-4104 GCA_044376275.1 Chthoniobacteraceae bacterium
TTAGTTTCCCCCTTTCCTCGATGCCGGCGCCTGAGAATATTCCTTGGCTGCAGCCGCGAGCGCCGGATCCATGCCCCGTCGTTGCAGTAGATCACGAAGCTTGGCGTTATTGCCCTTGACCGCGGCGGCGGCCATATCCGCGACAATTGCAGGCCCGACGGAGTCCGAGATAGAAGAGCTTTTTGCCAGCTTCTCCTGCTGTGTCTGAAGAATCTCCCGCTTGGCCTGAATCCTAGTCTGCACAGAATCGAGAGCCTGCTGATACCCGAAGATCTCCAGCCTGATTTTAGAGTTCTGCTTCACGACCGAGTAATGCTGCACGGTAAGCGCCATTACAGCCCCCCCGATAATGGCAACGAGATAGCTTAAATTCATATGATTGCTTCGAAATTCCAAACCATAGGCAACGCCCAAGCACCTGCCGTCCAGGCCTAATTTCCACCTGCTTCGATAAACTCCAAGGCCTTGTCATAACTGCACCTCTCCAAAAAGTGACGCAACTGCGGATGCACCGGATCGGGGAGTTCCACGCCCAAACGCACAATCCTTTCCGAAACGCGTTTCAACTCGTCCAAGTGGGCAGCGGCGTCACGCTCGTACCATGCCCGGTCCGCGATGACTTCTCGCCGATGACGTAAAGACTCAGAAAGCTGTTTGTAAACCTCAGGCAAGTTTGGTTCTGACATAAGACGTTGTTTAATCTGAAAGCAACTTGCGACAAGCAACAGAAATGAACTCAACGGCCCGCCACACTGTCAGGCCTGAGAATCTCCAATGCCGCTATTGCATCCAGTGCGCACTGCAGAACCGCGTCCCGAATCGGCACCTCCTGAGTCGGGCGCCCGAGCGATGAGCGGATCTGGGCTTCCAACTCCGGATTATCACCCGACACCAGCGCCGCTTCGCTCATTCGGGGGTGCGCTGGCTCCTTTAGCCGATCGGCCAAGCACTGCTCTTTGGCCTCCTTCGCAAGAAGCTCGAGCATCTCGTGTAATTCCACTTTGACCATCACATCCGGCAAAAGTCCGCCGGCAAACAATGGATTCATTCCAGCAAAGACAGGATCCCTCACCGGTAGCCGGAGAGAAACCTTTTCGCTGATCTCAATTGAACGATATTCGGCAGGCTCAGCTTTTGTAGTGTCACCAACCAGCATTGCTTTTGCGTGCACCTTCAGACAGGCGGCGAGAACCTCCGCCGACCCTGCGGTCAGGCTCGAGGTTAACACCCAAACTTTCAAAGGTACGCGCACCCCCTCAAACCCGCTGACGATCCTCTGCTCCGATTCACCATCCACTCCGCGTACGCGGAACAACTCTGTCCCCTTGGGCACAAACCTAGCCGCCAAACGCCCAGCTTGATCCAGATTCGTATTCCCCTCGCTAACGCGCAGATCCAAAATCAAACGGGTGGCATCCAGTTGGCGTAGATCCATCAGCGCACGATCCAAACGCTCCTCGGTATCCAGCTCAAACGCACCGATTCGCACATACCCAACCTGCCCGTGCAACAGTTCAGAATGGAATTTCAAATGCTGTACCACGGATGAGGAGCTCGGCGAATCCACAGAAGTTTCGCGCATCACCAAACGCGCCCCAGCAACTCCCCCGCGCAGAAAGGAATCAAGGGCTGCGCGGCGCGCGGCCTCAGGCTTGCGAACCGCGTCACGCGACCCTTGCGTCCAAATCAACTCCAGTGCCTTATCCACTTCTGAATCTGAGAGTGTATCGAGCGCCACCGGGGCGGTCCTCGGGGGAGGCAATCCGCGAGGAGTCGTCGTCGCCGCGAGAATCAGGGAACCAAACTCTCCAAAACCAAGTGCAAATCCCAACACCAGTAAAATCGCAAGACTGCGATCGGATCGGGAACGCAAAATTGATTTCAGGTTCATCGGATATTTTAGGCCTTTCCAAGTTTAAGCGAATCGAAGTCCTTTTTCAGCAATATCGCGCCTGAAGTGCATTCCCTCGAAGGATACTTTCGACAACGCCGCATACGCTCCGTTCCTAGCCTGCGATAAAGAGGAACCAATGCTTGTCACGCCAAACACCCGTCCACCGGCGGTGACCAAACCAGCCCCCTCACGCCGCGTGCCCGCATGAAAAACAATCGCGCTATCCCCCACATCCTCCAGGCCGCAAATCGGCTTCCCAACACTATAATCACCAGGATACCCGCCTGAGGCCGCGATAACACACACGGCCGCACCCTCTGACCACGCCGGCCGACAGTTTGCAAGCGTCCCGTCAACGACTGCCTCAAGCAGTTCCAACAAGTCAGATTCCATCCTCGCCAAAAGCACCTGCGTCTCAGGATCTCCAAACCGGCAGTTGAACTCCAGAACCTTCGGTCCATCAGCCGTCAGCATCAGGCCGGGGAAAAGCATTCCCCGGAAATCCAATCCCTCGGCACGGATACCCTTTAAAAACCGATCCAACACCTCCGCCCGCACTCTTGCCTCAAGTTCGGCGGTCAATTGAGGCGCCGGACTGTAAGTCCCCATGCCGCCCGTATTCAGCCCGGCGTCATTGTCCAGAGCGCGTTTATGATCCTGAGCGCTGGGAAACATCAGGTAGCTGCTCCCATCCACAAGCGCGTGAATCGAGCACTCGGGCCCCTCCAGAAATTCCTCGATCACAATCGCCCGGCCGGCATCTCCGAATCGGCGCTCATCCATAATCTCCCGAATCGCGGCATCCACCTGGTCAATGGTCTCCGCAATGATCACCCCTTTTCCAAGCGCCAGCCCATCCGCCTTAATCACCAGAGGCAGCGACATCGAGCGCGCAAATCGGCGGGCAGCACTGCTGTCGGTGAAGTTCGCCGAACGGGCGGTTGGGATGCCGTAACGCTGCATGAACTCCTTCGCGAATACCTTCGAGGATTCAAGCCGAGCGCAGGCCTGCCGAGGCCCGAAAATTCGCAGCCCTTCAGCTTCAAACCGGTCCACCATTCCGGCTGCCAGAGCGTCGTCGGGCCCGACAACCGTGAGCCCGATCTGGGACTCTTTCGCGAAACTGATCAGTCGTTCAATTTCACCTAGCTTGATCGGAACACACTCCGCCACAGCTGCCATCCCTCCGTTCCCCGGCGCGCAATAAATTTTGCTCACACGCTTAGACTGCCTTAATTTCCACGCGATCGCATGCTCGCGACCGCCGCTGCCAAGGATTAGCACATTCATGGTTTAAAAATCATAGGCAGACCACCGCCCCCGCAATGCGACCCACCGGGCTGCTTTGCTGATTTCGGCGGTGCAAAATCAGCGGACATCCGCATCGTGCGATCCATCATCGTGGCAAAGCGACTTTTAGCGATGCGTTCGCTTCGATCTCGCGCTCCGCAATCAGACTCTCAAGGGAGGGATCCAATTCACGCATGCGGGCGAATAACAGCTCGTAGTAAAGCCTGAAGGCTGCACGCATCTCCCGATCATTGGATGCCTTCTTTGCAGCATCCAAGGCTGCCATCACCTCCGGTTTTGCAATCACCCGCGCCTTCAAAGCCCGATAGCGGATTCTGTTCTTGAGAGCAACAGCCGCCTCCTCCGTTGGATTAGGGCCGTCCGGCAGAAGATCTGGGCGCGCCCTCCGTCGGATTTCCACGTCTGAGGGCTCGTCTCCCCCTGATGCGGGGATCGATCTCAAATCAGCCGCAACCTGAGGCAAAGGCCCTAGGGAGTTTGTGGAGCGTCCCTGAGGCGCAATCGATCCGCCTGCTGCAGGCCCGAGATTCAACCGGGGTTCACCAAGCAAACCAGCCCCGAGTCCCAGTCCAAACCCCGAGGCGGCCGGCTGGGAAGCGGCATCTTTCGTCTTGGAAACAGTCTGCTTGGGTTTGGATGGCTCCGCTTCGGACTCAGCGGATCGGGCAGTTTCAGATGCCGCTGCGGGCTTTGGAACCTCCTGCGCGGAAACAACGCAGGCGGCAAACGTCAAGCAGACGGCGAATCCTGCGAATGGCCCGCAGACAAACCGATTGCGAGCAGGCAGTTTTTTTGGGCGCATGCGGGGTGACACGGGATGCATGAATTTCACGGTTGCTCAAAACTAACCGTGAAAAAGTTTTTTGAAAAGCGCATGCTTCATACAGATAAACCTTCAA
>JBILLC010000269.1:0-4104 GCA_044376275.1 Chthoniobacteraceae bacterium
CATTTTTTTCACCTCGTTCACATGCGAGCCGCCACGCCCTCCGACCGCAATACAGGCAACGTTCAATTTGGAATTGGGTGACTTGGCAGATGTCACTGCCGGAAATCCAAAGGCTGCAGCGCCACTGGCCAGAAGCGAACGTTCAAGAAAGGTTCGACGGGAAACGCGGGGGGTATTCATGGATGGTATGCAATGCACCACGTTGCCTACCGAAATCGCATCGCGCAACCCCAGTCTTCTGTTTTGCGGCAAACTCTCGGGCCGAGAAAGAAGTTTGCGAGTATTTCTGAAGTGATAAGTGATCCGTGTAGTTGGCTGCCGTACCGAACCGTCTGGTCCAGACAAAACCCGCTCCGGACAAGCAATCTTGTTTCCTACTCTCCAGCCACCTGGCAATCGCAATCCAGAGATGAAAAAATTCCGGGAATCACCACCACGCATCAGCGCCTTGGCTGAAACTGCAGCGCAAAAATGTCCGCCTCTTGAAGCACGAAGCGCAGTCGCACAGGCTTGCCAGCCAGACCGGAGAGGTCTCTTCCATCTTTCCATACGACAGTCCGCTCGATCGCATCGCCAACCATCGGGACATGATCGCCAAGCGCGTAACCCGAAAGTGGTTTCCCATCGGGCTCTTGAATCTCGAGTTTCACGCTACCGCCCGCGCTCGTTGAAAAATTAAGCGAGAGCTCACTTCCTGAAAACGTGAGCACTTTGGTTAAAACCTCTCCGGCATCCGCGCCAGCGTGCATCGAGGCAAAACCGTCCATCCGCAGCGTGAATCTTCGGAATGGAGTGGTATAAATGGACATCTCCTCCGGACCAGTCGGCACGACATTCAGCGCAGCGTAGTTGGAGCGATTACCCCAACGAGCGGGGTCAAGGCCCGGCCGGATGAACGCCTCGCGGAACGTGCGGTCATACGGAACATCACCTCGCGCAGTCATGAAAAGAATGTCAGTACTGCTGCCACGCTCAGGATGAAACCGCGTAGGCAGCGCCACGTAAATGTGAGGCGCACGAAAATAAGGATGTGTGAGGGTTGTGTAAATATGTTCGCCAGTAAAATTCGGATTCAATGGCTTTGGCTCCGACCAGTTCAGGAAATCCTCCGACGTCGAGCGTGAGACACTGCGCAACCCGTCCAGACGCCACTCGGTGGCAGTGCTGACTCCAGCGGTGAACGTGCGGAGATACGCCACATATTTACCCTCACTCTCCGACCAGAAAGACACGTTTTGCGAATCAAACGCACCCTTGGTAAGCACAGGTTTTTCAGTCAACTTCCGCCAATGGATGCCGTCTCCAGATGCGAAGGCAATCAACCCACCCCCCGGGTTGCGAAGGATTGTACCCGCAAGCGCCTTGAAGCGCTCCTCGCGAGGCACGCCGGGCCGCGTGTCTAGGAAGGGCGAGAAGTTGTGACACACGCTCTTCTCATGCAGGATCACGTTATTCTCCCGGCTCCCGTCCAACTCGTGCAAACCAAGTTTCGGCCGGGTCCAATGAATACCGTCACGGCTTTCGCAGTATCGAGTGACCTCGCGACTGTCACCGTCAAACTTCGCGCCACGCCCTTCCCTGGTGTAGAGGCGAAAGACATCACCATCCTTGATCACCGTTCCGTATTCGAGATTGTCCGCCGGCTCGCGACTTGGCGGGGCCAGGCGCGGCTCGTGTAACCTGAGGGCCACGCCGTTCATTTTCTCGATCAGAAAGTGGTCAACAAAAAGCTCCCTTCGCGAGCCCAGTTCAACAGTTTGTAACGGGTCCTTTGCGCTGAGCACGACCGTTGCGCTTAGCAAAGCGGCAACGGCCAGAGCGACTGAAGCGCATCGACGCGGCCATGGGCGGGACGGACTGTTTTTCGTAAATGCCAGGGGTGTTATCATGTTTGATTCGGGAAAAGCCTGCGCCGAGACCGATCTTTTGAAGAGCCGTCGTATAAGAATCGGATCGCTCCAGAACACAGGTGAACCGGAATGTATACCGACGAAAGAATGTATACCGACCAAATTAAGCCGCTAATGTAAAAACCCCTGAAAGGATTCTTTCTCTTAACGATGAATTTCACGAACAATGCAGCGTTGAGCCGGGCTATCCGACCATCTACCCCTCCAGAGGGCCTCGTTTTCCCCGCATTTGCCGCCTCTAAATCTTTTTGAATCCCGCACCATGCACCCCCGTTGCTCCATTCAAACGTTCCAGCTTTTCCCCTGGCGTCACGCTCTCCTGCTGCTGATCGGGGGCATCGCTTCCGCGCATGGCGCTTCTGAAATCTCAAAGCTGGATTTTAATCGAGATGTCCGTCCCTTGCTCGCGCAGCACTGTTTCAAATGCCATGGCATGGACGAGCACGGACGCAAGGGCGGGCTACGGCTCGATCTGCGGGACGCAGCGATCGGCAAGGGCAAGTCAGGCGAACATGCGCTTGTGCCCGGTAAACCCGACGAAAGCGAGTTGATCAAAAGGGTGTTCAGCACCGACCCGGATGAAGTGATGCCCCCTCCCAGCACGCGCACCGTGCTTCCGGATTCCGCGAAGGCAGCGCTGAAGGCGTGGATCGAGCAGGGCGCGGAGTATCAGCCGCACTGGGCATTTTCTGCGCCCACCCCGCAGACTCCACCGAAACCCGGGGTGCATCCGGTTGATGCCTTCATCCAAAGCAAACTCGAGAAGGAAGGCTTGCAGCCCTCACCCGAGGCCGACCGGCACACTCTTATCCGGCGTGTCGCGCTCGACCTTACAGGTCTACCGCCGACCCCGGCGGAGGCGGACGCCTTCGCGAAAGATCCCGCATCCGACGCCTACGAACGGCTGGTGGACCGTCTGCTTGCTTCGCCCGCTTATGGCGAGCGCTGGGCCAGGCGCTGGCTTGACCTAGCGCGCTACGCGGACACCAACGGCTATGAAAAGGATCGACCGCGTACGATCTGGCCTTACCGGGACTGGGTGGTGCGCGCGCTCAATGCGGACATGCCTTATGACCAATTTAGCATCAAACAAATTGCAGGCGACATGCTTCCAGATGCCACATCCGAGGACCTCATCGCCACCGGTTTTCACCGGAACACCATGCTCAATGAGGAAGGTGGTATTGATCCGCTCGAATTCCGATTTCATGCCATGACTGACCGGGTCAGCGTCACCGGGACAACCTGGCTGGGACTCACGCTCAACTGCACGCAATGCCACACCCACAAATATGATCCGCTTCTCCACACGGATTACTACAGCGTGATGGCGCTGCTCAACAATGCCAGCGAACCCACCTACTACATCCCCACGCCTGAGGTAGAGCAACAACTCCGGCAACGCAACGCACGCATCGCTGAGCTCGAGAGCGAGCTGCCAGGACGCTTTCCAGGCGGGGAAAAAGCGATGCACACACGGTTCGCAGAGTGGATCCGCCAAACACAGCCTTCCGCTGCGCATTGGACAATCCTGCGGGCTCAAAACGTCCACACCAACCTGCCCCATCTCGAGCAGCAGCCCGATGGCTTTTTTCTTGGAAGTGGTGATGTCACCAAGAGCGATAGCTACGAACTAACCTTCCGTGAACCGCTTAAAAAAGTGCGCGCACTGCGCCTTGAAGTCGCCTCCCATCCGAGCCTCCCCAACGACGGGCCGGGCCTGACTGCCTACGAAGGGCCGCTGGGTGGATTTTTTCTGAGTGAAATTCAGGCCGTACAAAAGGGTGCGCAGATTTCTTTCGAATCCGCCAAAGCCTCCAATGACGCCGCCGATGCGCCGCCCGAACCGACCGCCACAACCACGGCTGGAGCGGTAAAAAAGCCTGCAAAAAAAGTTGCTGATAAAAAGAACAATGCCGCCTCGGCGTTGGATGGGGAAATGTCTTCGGGCTGGGCAGTGAGCGGCGGCTTCGGCGTGCGACATACAGCGGTGTTCTTTTTCAAAGAGCCGGTTGATTTAAGCGATGGAATCACGCTGCGGATGCTTTTTGAAAAGCACTACGCCTGTTCGCTAGGCCACTTCAGAATCTCCGTCTCATCAGATGCGCAGGCTACCCTCACGGATTTGCCCGCCGAAATTGAGGAGCGCCTCGCCACAGGTGAAGCCGAGCCGCAAGGCCCGCTCCTCACGCAT
>JBILLC010000271.1:0-4093 GCA_044376275.1 Chthoniobacteraceae bacterium
CCCGGGTCTGCGTTGAAGGTTGACTGGGTGTAGAACTCAGAGCGGGTGGGTGCAAAGAACACACCCACTCGGACTTTGTACTGTCCCGGGTGATCTAAAAAGAAAAGTTCAGAGATGTTAATCGTGCGGCTGATTGTTTTTCCCGAGGGAACAATCAAGGGAGGAAAAGATATCTCTTCGTTACGTGGAGAAACAAAATCTCCGCGCAGAGCCTTTAGCTCAAGCCGGCACCAAGGTCCGAAATCCGGGGAGTCCTCGAACAGCAGATCTTGTCCGGCAAGGTTGCTGATCGTGAGAGTGGCAATCGTGGGTTCGTTTAGAAGAAACGATGTTCGCGGCAGGTTCAGCGAGACATTGATCTGGCCGAACCCATGGCACGTAAAAATGAGCCAAGTGAGCAGAAGGAGGATAGACAGCCTGGGTTTCATGGATTTCGCTTCGCTCTTGTGGGCGACGCGCATAGGTGAGGGAACAAGGGGGGGGGTCAACGTAGCTTTTTCGAAACGGTTCTAAATCCAAGGGTGTTTATTTTCTTCTCAGGCGCAGACTCGCTGGAAGACTCCAGAGGCGTGAGGGGGGCCATAAAATTGCCACCTTTAATGATTTGTTTCTCATTTTTGCCGGCACTCTCGGTCCATTCCGAAACATTTCCAGCCATTCCAACAAGCCCGAACGGGCCAACGTCTCTCTGATCTGCCGCTGGCGTGGAGTTTTGCACTCTAGAGGCATTTGCTTCCGTCGATTTCGCGTTTGCTAGGAATTGTTCCGGTTCGTCTCCCCAAGGGTAGATTAGGCCCTTGGAACCACGCGCTGCGGCCTCCCACTGCTCTGAGGTTGGGAGCGATCTGCCTGCCCAATTCGCGAAGGCATAGGCGTCCCACCAAGAGATTTCTGCTGCGGGCAAATGAAGTGACGCGTTGTCCGAAGGAAGTCCGCTTTTACGTGTCGTCGGAATGTGTGACAGGCCCTTTGGCTGTTTGGAATGATCGAACTTGCCGCTGATTGCAGGATTTTTCTCTAACCATCCCAAGAATGCTTCGTATTGGCCTCGCGTGATTTCAGTTTTGTCGATCGAAAAAGATTCGAGCGTCACGTAGCTCCCCGCACCGATTAGGTAGCGCCCTCCGGGTATTAGAATTTGCTCGGGTAGACTTCGTTTTTCTTTGGATTGGACTGTGATGATTCCTGCAGCAACCGCAAGCGCTGCAGCTAGCGTGGCGATCGCAATAAACATCTGTTTTTTTCGCGTTTGAGCTGGTGCAGATTCCTGTAGCGGAACGGAGTCCCACTCTGTTTCAACGGCTTGAATTTCGTTCAGAAACTCCTCCCAGGAGCGGACTGGGTTTTGATGGCTGTCTTGAGTGCGCGCCAGTAAAACACGAAGGTTTTGGGGGCAGTTCTGAGGGATGACCGAGAGAAGCATTGCACCCAACGATTGGATGTCGGCGGATGCTGGCCGAACTTCGTTTGGATCGGCAACCACTATGTTGATCAACCTCGAGTGGCCGTCTGCCGTGAGTAGCACGTGAGACGGAGCAAGAGTGATGTGCGGGGTTTTGAGAGATGACAAATGGTGCAGTCCCGATGCAATGAACCGCGCCGTTCTGATGACAAGATCAGCGGTTAGTTTTTGGGAACGCGCACGAATCGAATCGAGTGTCTGCGCTTCCAGCCTCTCCGAGGTGTAGAAAACGAATCCATCCTTTTCGCCTGCCTCGTACACGGTCAGGATTCCAGGATGCTGGATCCGAGACTTAGCGCCTGCGTCCGCGAGAAACGCATCGCGAAGCTGCGGATTGTCTGCCTGCTCAGGCGCCAGTACTGATAGAAAAACCGGGCGATTCAGCGTTGTTTGAACTGCCGCGAAAAGGGTTCCCCATGCATGCACCCCGTCCTTTCTTAAGATTCTGTAATCACCGAAAGACATGCCTTCTTTTAGATCGGCACTGGAGTTTTTTGGGGTGTCTGTCTCTTCGTGACCCGTAGAAAGTGGGCGGTGAAATTTTTGAAAGGCTGCTAAGATTGAATTTTGATCAATTGGCAGAGTCAGAACGGTGGAGTCTGCCAAGTAATCGGCATACCCGCTTAGATCATACTGCGTGACGTAGATGGTTTTTAGCTGGGGGCAAAAAGCCTTGATTGTGTCTCTCAGTTGAAAACCGTCCAGATCAGTCATGAAAGCTTCTGTGAAAAGCATTTCTATTCCACCGAGCGCATGCGCATGCTGAACTGCAGTTCCCGCATCTGGGGCGCAATAGAGTTGGACCTGCGGGATATTTACGAGCGCCGTTTGCAGGGATGCCAGCAAGCTCGAATCCGGATCGACTATTAAGACCCTCATGGGTTGTTTTCTTTGGGGAGAATCCGGGGCGGCGGATATTGCTGGCCGAGTCGTGGTGGATCCGCCCTGACGTCCTGTAGCTTTTCTTGATAGTAGACGCTCGCGACGTATCCGTAGTACGCCCGCTGCTCGCCTGCCCGGCGGTTGCTTCCCTGCCGGTATTCTACCTGAAGCGTCTTCGCCGAGTTATCACTCCAATCCGTCGCATTGGAGACCCACTTCCACTCAATGTTTGCATTCGTACGCTCAATATTTTTGCCTTGGGTTTGATCATAGAACTGCACCTCGATGGAAACGTCTTTCGCCTCGACTTTCGCCCCGTTTGCTTTGATGACTGGCATTGACAGTGCGAGGTGCTTTTTAGAGTTCGCACTGTTCGGTGACTCTTGAATAGAAAACTTTCCGAATCGCAGCATGGCCGTTGGTTTGGAGCCAGTTGCGGATGCGGATTGATACTCGGAGGTTGCTGGGATGCGATTTGTCTCGTTTAAGTTGTCTTTGCGCTTTTCGAGTTGGGCGAGCTTTGCTTCCGCCGTTGCAAAGTAAACACCAGCTTGCTGGCCGAACTCATGGATTTTTCTCCACAACACCAGCGCTTTTTCCGATTCCCCGAGCTTCTCATATTGGGTCGCAAGCTCTGCCATGGCGAATGGTTGCCGTGGTACTTGTGCATCGACTTCAGCCAGAATTTTGAGTGCGATATCGCCTCTGCGAGCCGCAACCGCGGTTCGTGCTGACTCGAGCATTTCCTGCCAAGGCGCTCTGACCTCTGGTCCGTGTAATCTGGGCTGCGCTATCAAATCTGCCGCCCGCAGTTGAATGGCCGCGGAGCCCCGGGTTTGAAGATAGCGGCGGAGCGGCGACTCGAAAACCAGACACACAGCGTCAATCGCGACGAGCGCGCACAATGACGCCAGCAGCCAGCGTCCGCTTCTGGCGGCGGGTGACAGCATTTGTGCGGAATGAGTAATATGCGCCATAAATTTATAGCGTGAACGAAGATTTACCCCATTTAAATCACGTGTACTCTAGCAGGAATCGGGCTAGCTTCTGATTTTTATTTGAGCGCTTGGATGAGCGGATCCTCCCCGGAAAGGGGTGGAGATGTTTTACCGGCCTTCAGGCAGGCTAGGCTCGGTGGGGGCGTTGTTTCCATCGCGGTATCTAAAATATAGATTTCTAATGTAAATTGGGAGGGGTAGCAGGTTTTGAACGATTCCAACGGAGTCTTTGCGGTAAATGGCAAAATAACTAAGGCTTAGCAGGCAGCCAAGCAGGCTGCATTCCCAGAAGCCGAACGGGATGACGCTTTTTTTCGCCCGCTCGGAGGCGATGCCCTGGAGCAGGAACCGGAGTCCGAAGACTGCGCTTCCGGAGAGCCCGATGATTTTCCAAGCGTTGATTTCCAGTGGGTTAATCTCGATTCCAAGGAAGTTTGAGGCGAGCGTGGTGCTGATAGTCGGGGAAAGTAGGCTCATCATGAGGTTGTAGGGATGTTAGTCCCTTTAGGGTGAGGGTGAGAAAAAAAAGTCGCAGGTGCGGCGTTTGCTGTGTTCACTAAGTAACTTACCAGCTCTATGACGTTTAATAAGTTTATTCGGAAAGCTAATTCTTACCTGCGTGAGGCAAGAAAACATCGCAAGTGGGTGATCCTTGGGATGGCGGCACTATCTCTGGGAATTAGCTACGTGTTGGCAAGTGGACTTGTCATTGGAAACAACGGATTGATCCCCCCCTCGGAAATGATCCGCA
>JBILLC010000342.1:0-3581 GCA_044376275.1 Chthoniobacteraceae bacterium
ATAAGAAGGCCGTCCCCCCGGGGAAAATCTGCTCGTCGGCGGTCTGCGTGTGCGTGTGCGTCCCGACCACCGCGGATACGCGTCCGTCCAAAAACCGGCCCATCGCGATTTTCTCGCTGGTGGTTTCGGCGTGTACATCCACAAAAATCACAGCCGTCTGTTCGCGCATCTTCGCAACCTCGACGTCCATCGCCAGAAACGGATTTTCCAACGGTGGCTGCATAAACGTGCGCCCCTGCACATTGATCACGCCGACTTTCCCCTTCGCGGTATCGAGCACAACGGATCCATAGCCAACGGTGCCCGGCGGATAATTGAGCGGCCGTAACAGTCGCGGCTCGGTGGGCATGTAGGGAATCACGTCCTTCTGGTCCCAAACATGGTCGCCCGTGGTGATGACCGCGACGCCGGCCCTCAGCAAATCCACGCTGATCTTTGGGCTGATCCCGCGGCCTCCCGCTGAGTTCTCGCCATTTGCCACGACAAAATCCACGCCACGCTCCTTTTTAAACCACGGCAGCGCGTCAATCACCGCCTTGCGTCCGGGTTCACCGACGATATCACCGAGAAAAAGAAGCCTGAGCATTCCCTCTTGTTAAGAGCAACCTCGGCATCTGGCGAACCGTTTCCTAAATCCTGCGTAAATTTCGCCTTTGAAAAGCGAGAAGCCCATCTGTCCTGCTCGGGTACGGCCTCGGAAGATCGGCACACACCTGAATTCGAGAGTGAACAGGTGGCCGCAATTCATCGCTGCTCCACTGCGATGGTTGATCCACTCAAAAACCGGCCTTCACGGTCTACCAACAACACTTCGCGTTTTTCCATTTGCGCAATCTCCGCGGCAAATTGCGGGCTCAACAAAATCATGGCGGTCGACCACGCGTCGGCTTCGACGCAGGTGCTGCCAAGCACAGCGCTTAACTCGATGCCTGCCTCAACTGGATGCCCTGTCAAAGGTGAAATCAAATGCGTTGCCGGCCGCCCGTCTAACAACTTTCTTGCGCGATAATGCCCGGAGGTGGCCAGCGCCTGATCCTTGAGGCTGACCTTGCCCAGAAGCGTTCCGGGTTGCGCAGGATTCTCAATCCCGATCAGCCAAGTGCCGCGCGCACGCAGCTCGCCACCCACTTCTACCAGAAACTCTTTCACGCCAGCTGCCTCCAACATTTCCCAAACGCGATCCACCGCGTACCCCTGCAGTAGCGCGCCAAGATCCAAGGTCAATGAGGGGTGCTTTTTCTTGAGCGTATTCAACCTGGGATCCACCTCCAGCTTCGCATAGCCCACCGCTTCCAGCGCAGCCTTCACTGCCGCTTCAGACGGGGCGGACCCCGCCTGCGACCCAGCCGCGAGCGTTGGCCCGTGCCCCCAAAGCGACACCAGCGGCGCGACCGTGATGTCAAACATGCCCCCCGTGCGATCGCTCACTCGGGCCGCCAGCGACACCAGCTTCACCAACTCCGGCTCCACATCCATCTCCAGAACCGTCGCACTTGCATTGAACTGGCTTGTTGCGGAATCCGGCTTCCAGTGCGAAAGCCGCGCTTCAATCCGATCCATCTCCGCTGCAATCCGCACATCCAACCCGTCTGGCTTCCAACCAAGATCGCGCACTTTAACGCACCACGTCGTGCCAAACGCCACGCCGCGCATCTCAGCCGCGGCGGAACCGCTGGACGCCTCGAATCGACTCACTGCCGGCTCTGAGCCATCATCAAACTTTGCATCCGCCCCGGTTGGAAAAATCGCCGGACGCAAGAGCACCATCCCGGCACCCGCGATCAAACTTGCAAGCGCCCAGTAATCCTTGCGCCCCACACCCTGTGTTCCTGAAGTCATCCGTATGAATTGCAGCAACGCGCCAGTGGGACAGCCGTAATGACAATAAGCCTGCGGCACGAAAATACTCGCAACGAGGCCAAGGATGGCCAACACCGCCGGAACCGCAGCCGCGGACCCGAGAGTCCACGCATCAAAAGGTTCGAACTTGCTCACCTCCAGATCACCAAAAATGAGCGCTCCTAAAAAAAGCCCGATCAACGTGACCACAGGCATCGCACGCAGCACTTGATGGAGGGATTGCGGAATCTTCAAATGCAGCCGTGTAAAGCCGCCCAGCACCTCCTGAGCCGCCCCGTGCGGACACACATGGTGACAGTAAATCTGACGCCGCGTTCCCCAAGGCACGAGCAGGGCCATTGCCACCAACAACAGAAAACCGCCCGCCTGCAAATTTGGAATCCCGTGCTGCGCCCAGCCCACCAGGGGTGAGAGCGACAACATTTGCCCGAGACAAATCCCAAGCCCGCCGATTGATACCGCGCGCCAAATCCATCGCAGCAAACGATTCCCGCGCAGCGGTGAAAACGCCAGCGCCAGCGCGCCTGCGAGAATCGCAGCCATCGCCGCATCCGCAGATCCGAGCCGCTGCCAGAAGTTTTGTCTGGTCACCTCCTTGTCTGAGCGCCGGTGCCGCACAAAGGTTTGGCGAATACCCTCCGCCACCGCGTAACTTGTCATCGTTGCGCCAGCGACGCCCTCGATGCCTTCCTTTTGAAAATCCAGCGTGCACCACTGGTCTGTGGTCCACTTGGTAAGGAGCTTCATATAATTCGAGTCTTCTCGAACCCTGTCGGCGTAGTCGGGTGTGTCGTACGTTTTACGCATCCGCACCCCCAGCAGCGAACGCTCATCAGCGGCCACGGCAATCAGGCATTCGGTGGGGCCCTGATACCCGATCAAATCGTCTGAAGCCGGTGAAGTGCGAACCAAGTACCCCATGAGAGAGCCGTCCGCAGAGTTGACCTTGTGCCATCCATCCCTCTTCTCGTCGACAAGCATTTGAGCGGCCCCTTTAAACATCGATTCCACTTCCTCCATGGTGATCGGTTCAGGAAACCTCAACGAAACGCGACCGCCAGTGAAACGATGTGCGATCGCCTCAACCCAAGCGAAGGCGGTCAGCGTCGACCCGGCAACTCCGTCGACCGGAGGCGGGGGTTCCTTCTCCGGGTGCCATCCCGACAACGCATCCCAGAACTTGCCCGCGCTTTTGAGCGCTGCGACGTGCGAGGGTGTATCGTCGCTACGCAGAAGGCGAACCCCGCGGATGCGTCCGTCGGTTCCAACTGCCAAAAGCAGGTTGCTCGGCCCTGCGTAACCAATGATGGAATCGCTTTGGGGCGAGGTTAAAACCAGCAATCCAAGTGGTGTACCGGATTCATCCAAAACCTCCAACCGACCATCGCCCGCAGGACGCAGTTGAGTTGCTTTTGGGAAATAACCCCGTGCATCGGAAAGCTTCAATGCGGATGAAAAATCAGCCGCATTTTTGCCAGCGGGCGGCGCGGCAATGTGCATCAAGCTGGCTGCGAGACCGAGGGCGAGCAGCCGCCAAACCTGCACCAAGCGCCCAACCAGAAGACTACGCTGCATGAGGCTTGCGTACAAACCGCTCCAAGCCGGCCGCCCGCCGTTTCAGTAATCTGTCACTGCGGCTACTTTGCGGGGATAATTTGCACGGCATCGGCGTGAATAGTGCCATCGGATCCGGCGGCGCGCAACACGACGGAATTAGTGAC
>JBILLC010000274.1:0-4071 GCA_044376275.1 Chthoniobacteraceae bacterium
ACTCGCCTTCATGGAATAGAGGACTTCCAAGCGCTCAGACGCGCGCTGGACGAATTGCTTCCCGAAGCGTTCGCAGCGGTCAAGAATGCGGCGCGTCGTTTGACTGAACGCAACCATACGTTCACCGCTTGCGATCAGGAGGCTGCATGGGCCATGGTGCATTTCGATGTACAGCTCATTGGCGGCATTTGTCTGCACCGCGGCATCATTGCCGAGATGGCTACAGGCGAGGGAAAAACCCTTGTTGCAACTCTGCCGCTGTTTTTGAACGCATTAAGCGGGCGGGGCGCGCACCTGGTGACCACCAATGATTATCTGGCTCGGCGTGACGCCGAATGGATGAGCCAGATCTACGGGTTCCTCGGACTCACCACCGGTGTCCTCCAGCATGACCAGTCTCCGGACGTCCGGCGGGAGCAATACGCCGCGGATATCACCTACGGAATGAACTCTGAGTTCGGGTTCGACTACCTGCGGGACAACGGGATGGCCAGCACGCATGAACAGCAGGTTCAGCGAGGGCACTTCTTCGCGATTGTCGACGAAGTGGATTCAATCCTGATCGACGAGGCACGCACACCACTCATCATTTCCGGACCTGCGACGGTCTCCACGCACCAATTCGATCGCTTCAAGCCGATGGTCGAAGATCTGGTGCGTAAACAAGCCATGCTCTGCAATCGTCTCGCCTCCGAGGCCGAGGAGCTTTGGAAACAATCCAAATACGAGGAGTACGGCAAGCTACTCTACAAAATCAAACTCGGCCAACCCCGCAACAAGGGGCTGCAACGGGCGTTGGAAGACGCGGACAAACGTCGTTGTCTCGACAAAACCGAACTATATTTTTCCACCGACACAAACAAGGAGGAGCGCTTTGAGATCAAAGAGGAGCTTTTCTTCACCATCGACGAGCGCGCCCACGAAACCGATCTCACTGACAAAGGACGCACGTTCATGAGTCCCGATAATCCGGATGCTTTTGTGCTTCCGGATCTCATCACGCAATTTGCCGAGATCGACCAGAACAAGGCGCTGACTCCGCAGGAGCGCGTGATTGAGAAGGAAAAGCGCCAGCAGCACATGGACCACCAGTCCGAGCGCATCCACAACATCACTCAACTACTGCGCGCATACTGCATCTACGAAAAAGACGTGAACTACGTTGTGGAGGAGGGAAAGGTCGTCATTGTGGATGAGTACACGGGCAGAAAAATGCCGGGACGCCGCTGGAGCGACGGGCTGCACGGTGCTGTGGAGGCGAAGGAGGGTGTAACGATCGATCGCGAAACACAGACACTTGCGACCATCACCATTCAGAATTATTTCCGTCTTTACAGCAAACTCGCTGGCATGACCGGGACGGCTGAAACAGAGGCCAACGAATTCAACGACGTATACAAATTGGATGTGGCGGTCACGCCCACCAACCGTCCATGCATTCGCAAAGATCTAAACGATCTGATCTACAAAACGCGGCGGGAAAAATTCAACGCTGTGGTGAACGAGATCCGCGAAGCCCACACCAAAGGCCAGCCTGTGCTCGTTGGCACGGTCAGTGTGGAACAGAGCGAAGTGCTGTCCCGGATGCTAAAGCGCGAGAAGATTGCACACTCCGTGCTCAACGCGAAATATCACCAGCAGGAAGCCGAAATCGTTGCGCGCGCGGGACAGCGCGGTGCGGTCACCATCTCAACGAACATGGCGGGGCGCGGCACCGACATTAAGCTTGGCGAGGGGGTGCGTGAACTGGGCGGGCTGTATGTGATCGGCACCGAACGCCACGAGTCACGCCGCATCGACAGGCAGCTGCGCGGCCGTTGCGCGCGCCAGGGGGATCCGGGATTGTCTCGTTTCTTCGTGTCTTTCGAAGACGATCTGATGCGTAACTTCGCCGCAGCCGACCGGATGACGCGGATGATGGAGCGGTTCGGGCTGCAGGAGGGCGAATCCTTGGAGCATCCGTGGCTTAACAAGTCGGTGGAGACGGCGCAGAAACGCGTGGAACAACGCAATTATCTGATGCGCAAGCGCTCGCTTGAGTTCGACGACGTCATGAACAAACAGCGTGAAGTCATCTACGGCTGGCGCAACGAAGCTATTACGACCCGCGAAACACGTCCGATGCTGGATGAAGTCATCGATGAAGTGATTCCGGAAAAAGTCCTCAGCTTCCTGCCTCCCGATGATCAGCGCGATCCAGAAGCCCTGATTTCTTGGATCAACCAAACCTGTCCACTGGGACTCACACTTGAGAGCGCTGCGTTCGAATCCGCATCGGCTGAAGAGATCAGCGCATTCATCATCCAGAAAGTGAAAAGCTCGTATGCGTTAAAATGCGAGCACGAAGAGCCGGAGTCGCTCCTTCAAATGGAACGTTACATCTTGCTCAATGCGATCGACCGTCTGTGGCAGGAGCATCTCTACGGCATGGACGCGCTGCGCGAGGGAGTTTACTTGCGTGCCTACGGCCAGAAGGATCCGCTCATCGAATTCAAAACTGAGGCGTATGAAATGTTCACCGAGCTGATGGCGAACATCAAAGGAGAAATTCTGCACAATCTGTTCCGTTCGACATCCAACCTGATGGCCTTCGAGAAATTTCTCTCCAATCTCCCGCAGTTTCTGGAGGCACCCGATGAGTCTGGCGGGATTTCCCACACGCAGACGCAAACGTCCGAAAAGGCACGCGCCGGCGCGCCGACGCGGCCACAAACTCCCGAACCGACTATCGAGGGAATCCTCAACTCACAGATGCGTGAACAGCCCGTTCAAGTCGGTCGCAATGACCCGTGTCCATGTGGAAGCGGCCGCAAATTCAAGGCTTGCTGCGGAAAAGCCTCGGGCTAGGTCGCGCGATCTGCCCGCGGAAAAAGTACCGTGAAGATTGTTTCCGCGTTCAACTCGCTTTCGACTGTTACCCTGCCGCCGTGCGCCTTGACAATGGCCTCGACGATTGCGAGGCCGAGGCCGCTATGGTGCCCGCCATTGGCTCTTGATTTTTCTCCCCGATAAGAATCGTTCGAACACGAGCGCACGATCTGCGGCGGCGATGCCCGGCCCGGAATTCGAGACGATTAGCACGCTGAAATCTTCCCGCACTGCAGTCGAAGCACGCACCCAGCCGCCTGGCTGGTTGTAATCCATCGCGTTGCTCAAGAGATTGGTGGCAACCTGCAAAAGCAGCTCATGTTCGCCTCTGCGAAGAGCTGGCTGGGGATCAGCGGTCAATTCCAACTGTTGCTCCAAAGCAAGCGCTCGATGTTGATCCAGTGCCTCCCTGAGTAAGGCGGCCATATCCACCACGGCAAACTCCACGGTCTCGTTTCGAAACCGGCGCTCCTTTTCGAAATGAAACGTCGCAACGATCAAGACCCCCGCAAGTAGAGCGATCAAAAGACCGTACCAAACCTGCAGCCTCCAACGGATGGTTGTTGGAAGCCTCATGTTTGTTCAACGCTGTAACCGTGCCCCGGCGCGTGACGATCAATTCGTGCCCCAATTTTTTGCGTAGATTTGAAACATGGACGTCCAAAAGATTCGAGAGCGAGCCCTCCTGCTCATCAAACAGATGATCATACAACTGCTTACGGGTGATTACTTTACCCCGGTTAATCGCCAGATACTCAAACAGCGCGTATTCGCGGGCAGTTAGCTCCACTTCCGTTCCAGCCCGTTCCACGCGCCGAGCCGAGACGTCAAGGATGACGTCCTTCATCGTAATCAACGAACGCGTTTCACCGGCGCTGCGCCGGATAATCGTCCGCACCAAGGTCTAGCCCGCGAATCCGTTCCCGAGGTCCGTCTCGAGCCGTCAGCATCAAAGCGGGAGTCTTCCTCGACTGCCGGATCGCCTCAAGTAAAGACCAGCCGTCCATCGCTGGGAGCATCACATCCAGAATAATAGCGTCATAAGGCGTATCCTGCGCCTTTTGTAAACCAACCTCGCCATTGCTCGCCGTGTCGACAGCGTACCCTTCCCCGCGAAGCGACCTTGCAAGTCCCCGCAGCAAATCCTCTTCATCTTCAATGAGCAGAACTCTCATCGACTGCGCAAACTTATGAAGTCTTTAG
>JBILLC010000464.1:0-2748 GCA_044376275.1 Chthoniobacteraceae bacterium
GAATATCACCCGGTCGCCGTTGGTGACCAAAGTCGAGAGAGGGCAGGTTTCTTCGAGCGATGATGTGTTGCTCTGAATGCAGCAGCTCGACAGGCTTTCAACCGACATCTGCGCGTCTAAATCAAACCCGCGAATGGATTCGATCTCGTCGCCGAAAAACTCCAAGCGCACTGGGCGCGCCTCTTGAAAGCTGAAGACATCGACGATTCCGCCGCGTACAGCGACCTGCCCTCGTTCGGAGATTTGCGTTACCGTTTCATACCCCTGTTTGTTCAGTGCCGTTAACAATGCATCGCGGTCGATGCTTTCGCCCGTTCGGATGACCGTGCTGTTTGCGATGATTCGGGCGGGGTTGATGATGTCGCCAAAAAACGATGACCGCGTTAGGACGACGCACTCGGCTTGCGAAGGTGGTGCCGCAAGTTGCTCAAGGACACGCAAGCGCTCCGCGGTCGCCGACGGATCCGGAAGCGCACCCTCAATTGGGGCTGTTGGTTCATCGGGGAGGAAGAGCACCACCCCCAGCCACTGCTCCATGCTTGGGTGGGCTTTTTCTTGAACACTCGAATTTGGATAAACTACCCATGTTCGGCCGGCGTGGCTCAGAGCGATCGCGGATGCGACCTGGGGATGGGCCGATGATGTGAGGTTCTCTAGGATGATCGGAGCACCCCGTTTCCGCCTTTTGACGTTGATCTTTTTGGACAGGCAGGCTGATTCCGCGAGGAATTTGGGAAGGGAGGCGGTTTCGGCCATGAAAAGTGGTGGCCCCCGAGAGTCTTTTGTAAAATCTGGGGCGATTGGCCTTTTAGGGCGGGATTGGATGGGAATCGGTGGGCAGGGTTGACCGTGTGTGTCGGGAGTTTTTATCCTTCCACAAACTTGCCCAAGAATGTATTCAATTTTTATGGACTCCCCAATCCGTTTATCTCACGAGTCGTTGCGTTTCCGGTCTGGTTTTGCGTTGGTTCTAATGACCTTTTGTCTGAGTGGCGCTTTGAGTAATCAGGGATTGGCGGACATCCAAGACCCGCCCATGAACGACCAGGGGCCGATTCGAAAATTGAGTCGCGGATTAGCGAATCTTTTCGGGGGATCCACAGAGGTTTTTGTGACTTGGGAGGCCAAAAATTCAGGGCAGGGCAACAGCGCGGCAGCTTTTCACGGAGTGGTGGATGGCGTTTGGAGAACCCTGATGCGGATGGGAGCCGGTTTTTATGAAGTGGTGACTTTTCCCGTCCCCACCATGAGGGGATCTTACGCGTCTCCGCTCCCTTCCTGCGCGCCTTGGGTGAACAATGGGTACGAGGAGTTCCCACCTGAACTAGGCTTTGAATCACGATTCCCTTACACTCGTGTGACGGGCTATCAGTCCAGGTTGCCGTGAGGGTTGGCAAGGGGCGCGGACTTCCTCCGGGGGAAGAGGCTCCTGCAACTGTCGTTGGTGTAAGGACTGGCGACAGCGGGGGACGTCAATCAGCGACGGTGGAGTTGCAGATTACCGACATCGCCTACGGCGGTGCGGGGGTGGGCAAGGCGGGTGGAAAGGTTCGTTTTGTGCCGTTCACGATCCCCGGGGAGCATGTCGTTGCGGAGATTTACTCTGAAAAAAAACGATTTTCCGAATGCCAGTTAAGCCAGATTCTGGAGGCGTCCCCTGAACGGATTCAGCCCAAATGCAGTTATTTTGGTGTATGTGGCGGTTGCGCTTACCAGCACATGCCCTACGCCTTACAGTTGCGGTGGAAGCACGCCCAAGTTTGTGACTTGTTTAGGCGAATTGGCGGGATTCCGGATGCCCCAGTTCAGGAGGTGGTTCCCTCATCCTTGGAGTGGAACTACCGCAACCGCATCCGCTTGCATGTAAGCGGGGGAAAGGTCGGTTTTTTCAGCAAACGCGGACGCAGTGTGGTCGACGTGCACCGCTGCGAGATCGCTGCCGAGTCATTGAACCTAAGGCTTACTGAGTTGAGGAAATCGCATTTACGAGACGGCGAGTTGCTGCTCGACGAACGGCGGGACAAGCGTTTTTTTGAACAGACTAATAACGTTGCCGCTGAAGCGCTTGTCGCGATCGTCGCCCGTCTTTTGGGCTCAGCAACGCCGGTTCTTGTGGATGCCTATTGTGGTGCGGGATTTTTCGGGCATCGGCTTGCAGATCGTTTTTCCAAAGTGGTTGGAATTGAGTCAAACCGCGCAGCGGTGGAGGAGGCAGTACGGGCGGCTGCGCCCAATGAGCGGTATGTTTGCGGCGACGTTGCAAGGGAGCTTCCAAAGGTATTGGATTCGCATCAGGCGGAGGGAGTTGTGTTGCTGCTCGACCCGCCTGCCGCCGGGTTGGGGCAGGGCGTCGCGGGGATTATCGGACACCGAGCCGTGCGGCAGATTATTTATGTTTCCTGCGACCCGGCGACTCAGGCCAGAGATGTTAAGGAGCTTTTAGCAAAGGGCTACCGGCTGGAGGCGGTGGTTCCTCTTGATATGTTTCCGCAAACTGCTGATGTGGAAGTTATTGCAAGTATTTTGCCGGTTGCCTGAAGGCCGGTTTCGCGGTTTGTGAAAAATCTTACACACACCCCAAGAAAGGGTGACCTTTCGGGTTAGTTCATTTAGAGTTCCCCAAAGCCTCCCAGACTATGTTCAACACCAAACAGAAAAAGAAAACGGAGTGGGTGAAAACTGCAATGGAGCGATATGAGAAGCCGTTGCTTCAGTATTCTTACAGCATTGTGAGGGATTTGGAGCGCG
>JBILLC010000275.1:0-4052 GCA_044376275.1 Chthoniobacteraceae bacterium
AAGCGTCCCGAACACGAGCAAACCAAACACACCGGCCGAGCCCGGCAAACGCGCCGATAACGTTCGCAAGATTAAGAAAAAATACTTGGAGCCAGCTTTCATCAGGATTTGGACTGCTTTGATTTTGGTTCGGTTGACGGAGTGCCTTCGCGAACCCGTTGAAGAAGTGCCGGCTGCCGTTTGAGCTGCCGGGTGAGGCTTTCGATGGCATGCACGGTTGCAGGGCTCACGTGATGCTCCATTCCCTCGACATCATGATAAATGGTGCGCTCGTCCAAACCGAGCAGCTGTAGAAAGTCGGTGAGCAGCTTGTGCCGGTGGGTGATGTTGAGAGCCAGGGCTTCGCCCGCCGTGGTCAGCACCAGCCCGCGGTATTTTTCGTATTTCAAAAGACCCTCGGCATCGAGCTTCTGCACCATGTTGGTGACGCTCGCCTGCGAGATGGAAAGCCGCTGCGCGATGTCCACGACGCGGGCGTAACCCTTGGTGTTAATGAGCTCGAGGATTTGTTCGAGATAATCCTCAACGGCCGAGGAGGCGGGACGCAGTGTGGTCTTCACGGGTAAGAATCAAAGCCGTCACGGGCCCGAATGCAACCCGCCAAACAGTTCTCAGACATTAAAAAGAAAGTTAGGTTCACATAATTTTAACCTTGACCCAAGACAGGCGTACTCCGCAGTCTACTGGCATGCAGGTCGATTTGCACACACACGGAAACGCCCCGCTTTCGAGCCGCAACAGTCAGGACGGCCGTTTGGAGAGTCTCCCCGAGGTCAACCGGTCCGTTCCGGTGGACTTGCGGAAGCGCGGCCTGGCACGTTTCCTCACTTTTGCCGGCCCCGGCTTCCTCGTGTCAGTCGGCTACATGGATCCCGGCAACTGGGCCACCTGCATAGCGGGCGGATCCAAGTTTGGTTACACGCTGCTGAGCGTGGTGCTGATCTCGAATGTCATGGCGATGGTGTTGCAAGCGCTTGCGGCGCGGTTGGGGATTGCGACGGGACGCGACCTTGCGCAATCCTGCCGCGAGCAGTATTCGCCGAGGGTTGGGTTTGCGCTTTGGGTCGCTTGTGAACTGGCGATCATCGCTTGCGACCTTGCGGAGGTAATCGGATCGGCGCTTGCGCTCAAACTCCTGTTCGGAATCCCGATCATGGCGGGGGCGGTGATCACGGTATTTGACACGCTGCTGGTGCTGCTTTTGATGCAGCGTGGGTTCCGGTGGTTGGAGGCGTTTATTCTCACGTTGATCGTAACCATCAGCGGCTGCTTTGCGGTGCAGTTGGCGATTGCTTCGCCAGATGTGCCGAGTTTGCTTAATGGCTTCATGCATCCCGGCGATATTTTTGGGAACCCGGAGATGCTCTACATCGCCATCGGCATTCTTGGTGCGACCGTAATGCCTCACAATCTCTATCTGCACTCTTCAATTGTACAGACCCGCGCGTTTGAACAGAACGCCGAGGGCCGCAGGGATGCGGTGCGCTGGGCGACGCTCGACAGCACGATTGCGCTTGGACTGGCGCTGTTTGTGAATGCGTCGATTTTGATTCTGGCGGCGGCGACTTTTTACACGAGAGGCCGCACGGATGTGGTGGAGATTGAGCAGGCGTACCAGTTGCTGAGTCCGGTGCTGGGAGTGAGCTTTGCGGCGACGCTTTTCGGAGTAGCACTGCTGGCCTCGGGACTGAATTCTACGGTGACAGGCACATTGGCTGGGCAGATTGTGATGGAGGGGTTTCTGCGACTGCGACTGAAACCGTGGTTGCGCCGTCTCATCACGCGTGGTCTGGCGGTGGTGCCTGTGCTGCTGGTGACGGCGATTGCGGGTGAAGGCAGCACGGGCAAGCTGCTGGTGCTCAGCCAAGTGATCTTATCGATGCAACTCCCGTTCGCGGTGATCCCGCTGATTCAGTTTGTTTCAAACAAGAAAATCATGGGGGACCTTGTGATCCCTAAAAAGCTGGCTGCGTTTTCATGGGGTATCGCGGCGGTGATTGTGGTGTTGAATGCAAAACTCCTCATCGACGTTGTCCGCGGTTGATATCGCGCAGATTGAGCAGCTCAGATGAATCGCGCTGCGTGGATTCGACGCCGGCTCGGACAAGACTAACTTTCTTGCCCGGCCGGACTGCCGGCAAACGGCTCGAATCCTATTCCGTAGGCGTTTGCAGCCGCAGCGAACATGGTGGGCATGCATCCGACGAAACTCTCCCAGTCCTGATTGTTCGGATACTGTGTATCCACGCCGATGTAGACGCCGTTCGGAACCAGGTTACTGTCCTCGATTTGAACGCGCACCTCTGACTCCCAATCAGGGATGCGGAGATAACCCAGACCGCAGGGGCGCGCGATCGCCCGGCCGGGTGCGAGGGTTTTGAGGAATCGTTCGCGGTCGGGCATAGACGGAAACCGGAGCTGGGCCTGCATGGTGAGATTTGAAATGGACTTGGGATCTAGCACCAAAAGATTGTGCACCCGCAGCATGGTTTGGTGGACGAGCTGCCAGTCAGCCCAGTTGCGGGCGTTGCGAACTGAGAGTCGCAGCCGCTCGGGATTGCGCACCAGCGAACCGTTTCCCTCGAAGAATGTGGCCGTGAGTTCGTATTGGTAAAGCCAGTCGCGATTGACCAACTGGACTTGAGAAGGCCGAAGACCGATGCCGATCTGCGGATCACAAAGCGCCTGGACAAACTGCTCCAGGGCCGGATCACGCATGCTGAGGGGCTTCGGCAGCGGGAGATCCACGCTCACTCCATAAATTTCGATCGGCACAATATCCATGTCAGGGGAGCATATCAGCGAAGACAACCCTCCCCCAGTTTCGCGGGGGATCTGCCCGGAACAGGGGGAGTTTTGCGTGCGAGTTTTGCGTGCTGATTGGCGGGGCCTTAATCGAGATTATCGAGGGCTTCCTGTAGGGCTTGCTCGAGGGCGGCCTTCACGTTTTGGAGCTTCAGCTCAGGGGTTGCACCCAAAACCGTGTCCATGCTGTAGACCTGCTCCATGTCCCAGGTGAGCTCCACCGTGAAATCCTCTCCGTCGAGCGTGTACGCCCCTTCGGCAAGATCTGGGGCACCGTACAAGGAGCCATCCCCTTGTTCTTCGACGCGCCCGGAGATCGCATAATTGCCGCTCGGACTTGATCGGAAGGCCAGCACAGAGAACTCACTGCGCTCGCTTGCGACAGCATCAAGCACTGCTTGATCCGCTGCACTCCAAGCATCGGCGGGATAACTGCTCGAAGAGACGTCTGGTTCCCAAACCCAAACAGCGCGCTGAGGCGTCACGATACCAGTCTCGCTATTGAGTTCACGCTCTAGTGCGTAATAACCATTTCGAACCTCTCCATCGGCGTTGGTCGCCTTCACCCAATAGACCCACCACGCGGTATGGACTGAAACTCCGTCCGAGCCTGCCGTTGTCGGCTTGGGCGCCGAGGCCAGCACGCTAAGCGTTGCCGTCGAGGTTGCACTAGCCGCCTGAGGATCACCGGGGATCGACACCGTCACCGAATACGCTCCCGCGCCTCCGGTGGATACATTACTGAGCACAAGCGAACCTGTGTTTTGATTCTCAATGACAACCCCCTTGTGCTTCCAAACGTATGCAAGCGGCGTTGCGCGATTCTTGCGCGATTCTGCCACCACCTTCAGCGTCACAGAAGTGCCCGAACTCACCGTACGCGACACCAGTGGCACCAAAATCCGCGGTGCATCCTTCACCACAAGCTTCACTGACCCGGATGAAACCGTGGCGGTACCCGCCGTCACGCTGACGCTGACGCTGTAGGAGCCTGCATCCGCAAGCGACACCGGACTGATCTTGAGCGTTTCTCCGGTTTTCCCGACAAGATTCATCCCCGCTTTTTTCCACTGGTAACTAATTGTCGTTCCCTCAGGTCCCGACGCGTTGGCAATGAGATTTACCACGCCGCCGATCTCCACCGGCTCCGGCTCAAGCACCTCTACGCCCAACTCGTTGCGGACCGTCACCGTCACAAAGCTGCTCACAGCGAGACTGAAGGCATTGCGCACCTTCACCTGATACGC
>JBILLC010000006.1:0-14513 GCA_044376275.1 Chthoniobacteraceae bacterium
TGCAAGTGCAGCGGCCTCGATTTCCATCGAAGAGGCTGTTCTCGGGACGACGAGTTTATCCCTCAGTTTCCCATTGATCTGAACGACCAGCTCGAGTTCATCCTCAACGAGCGCCTGCGGATCGAATTCAGGCCACGCCTGGTCTGCGAGCAGTCCGCTGCACCCCATCTGATTCCACAATTCCTCGGTCACATGTGGCGCAAAAGGATTGAGCAGTTGCAGCAGCGTGCGCAGCGCGGAGATCGGTTTTTCCTGGAGTCCGGTGAAAGCATTCACAAAGATCATCATCTGCGCGATTGCGGTGTTGAAAGAGAGCGCCTCGATATCTTCACCCACTTTTTTGATGGTGGCGTGAATGACTTTTTTCTGCGCCTTATCAGGGGCGATGTCTTTAAGCATGGACGACAACTCCCATTCGCCAGCCTGATTTTCTTCCATGATCAAGCGCCAAACGCGTGCAAGGAAACGAGACACCCCCTCCACGCCAGCGGTGCTCCATGGCTTCATCTGCTCAAGCGGCCCCATAAACATTTCGTAACAACGGAATGCATCCGCGCCATACGCGCCGATCACGTCGTCAGGATTCACAACATTGCCACGGCTCTTGGACATCTTTTGTCCATCCTCGCCAAGGATGAGTCCCTGGTTGACCAGACGCTGGAATGGTTCAGGCGTGGAGACATGACCAAGATCAAACAACACTTTGTGCCAGAAGCGGGCATAGAGCAGGTGCAGCACTGCGTGTTCGGTGCCTCCAACATACAGGTCGACGCCACCCGGCTTTGAATCCGCTTTTCCTCCCCCCATCCAATAACGCTCCGCCTCCAACCCCACGAAGCGGCCCGCATTCGATGCGTCGCAATAACGCAGGTAGTACCAACACGAACCTGCCCACTGCGGCATCGTGTTAGTCTCGCGAGTCGCAGTGTCGCTGTAGCGCACCCATTCCTTCGCCTTCGAAAGCGGTGGCTCTGGCGTGCCGGTCGGCTTGAAATCATCCATGTCGGGCGGTGTAAGC
Source organism: Chthoniobacteraceae bacterium (assembly GCA_044376275.1). GTDB lineage: Bacteria > Verrucomicrobiota > Verrucomicrobiia > Chthoniobacterales > Chthoniobacteraceae > Chth-196. Next base: position 1,019 of record JBILLC010000006.1, read on the forward strand.
GGCAGCTCTGATTCTGGAATCGCGTGGTGTCGTCCATTCTCCCAAACCACAGGAAACGGCTCGCCCCAGTAACGCTGTCTTGAAAACAACCAGTCCCGCAGTTTGTACTGCACCGTACCCTTGCCGCTCCCGTTTTCCTCAAGCCAGGCACTCATACGCGCCCGTGCATCCTTGGTTGCAAGGCCGTTGAGGAATCCAGAATTCACCGCAACTCCTTCACCAGTGAATCCCGCCCAGTCAACGCCGTCCGGCGGCTGCACCACTTGAAGTACTGGCAACTGGAACTTCTGCGCGAATTCAAAATCCCGCGAGTCATGAGCCGGCACCGCCATGATCGCTCCAGTCCCGTACCCGGTTAAAACGTAATCCGCAATCCACACCGGAACGCGCTCGCCATTGACCGGGTTGATTGCAAACGCACCGGTGAACACACCCGTTTTTTCCTTCGCTAAATCCGTACGCTCAAGATCGCTTTTTGAACGGCACACGTTCTGGTATTCAACTACCGCAGCACGCTGTGCACTCGAAGTGACCTGCTCCACAAGCGAATGTTCCGGCGCCAGCACCAAGTAGGTGGCACCAAAAAGCGTGTCTGGGCGCGTCGTGAACACGCGCACCTTCTGACCTCCCTCGGCGATGGTGAATTCGACCTCCGCGCCTTCAGAACGCCCAATCCAATTTCTCTGCAGCAATTTGATTGAGTCGGGCCAGTCAAGGCCATCCAGCTCCGCAATCAGCCGGTCTGCAAATGCGGTGATGCGCAGCATCCACTGTCGCATCGGACGCCGCACAACAGGATGCCCTCCCACCTCGCTCTTTCCATCGACGACCTCCTCGTTCGCGAGAACCGTTCCAAGCGCTTCACACCAATTCACGGGAACTTCCGCTACATACGCGAGCCGCACCGAATCTGGGTCCTCTCCCGCATACGTCGTAATTGGCTCAGCCTTCAGTGTCACCGGGTTAAACCAAGAATGATACAACTGCAGGAAAACCCATTGCGTCCACTTGAAATAGCCGGGGTCGGTGGTGTTCACCTCACGCTGCCAGTCGTATCCGAAACCAATCCGCTTCAACTGGCTGCGGAAATTGTTAATATTCGCCGCAGTCGTGACCGCAGGGTGCTGTCCGGTCCGAATCGCGTACTGCTCGGCGGGAAGCCCGAAAGCATCCCAGCCCATTGGATGAAGCACGTTGAACCCGCACATACGCTTGTATCGCCCGATGATATCCGTGGCGGTGTAACCCTCGGGATGCCCGACGTGGAGCCCGGCGCCGCTGGGATAGGGAAACATATCCAGCACATAGTACTTCGGCCGTGACGCATCGAATCCCCGCTCTCCGGGATTGGCCACGTGGAAGGTCTGATGCTCGTCCCAAAACTGCTGCCATTTGGGCTCAATCTGGTCGAATGGGTAGGGCTTTCTGCGCTCGGTGCTCATGGATAAGACGGGTGGAACCCGCGACTTAAGCAGAGACCATCGCGGGCATCTAGCACGGAGCCGCTTTTTTGCGGCCAGTCCTCCCGATCGCCCCCTAGAAAGGCGTCGACCCAATTCAAGTTGCAGACTCCCGAATCGATTCGGATGGTGTGCGCAAGTGCGCAAGGAATGGTGCAAGAATGCCGATCGAAAACCCGCTTTTTCCTGCCAAATTCAACCCGCCAGTCAGAGCAAAAACCAACGACTTGGCCGTCGTAAATTTCTCGCAATCAGAATGGTGGGCAGAGCTGGATTCGAACCAGCGAAGGCGTAAGCCAGCGGATTTACAGTCCGCCCCGTTTGGCCACTTCGGTATCTACCCTTTTGTCGCGAGGGACGCCGAAGCTACGAGGCACCCTCGCACGGGGCAAGCGCGTTTTGCGGACTTTTAACCAGCAAAGCCAGCAGCAACATGTCAAACAGGATTGAATTCAGGACTTAACACCCGAAGTTGCGCCCGCAGTCAGGATGGATCAATACACTTCAACGGGCGACCGCTTGCCGTCCTCGGGGCTGTGCTGGTCCGCCGCCTCCGCACCCAGAGTGTCGATCCGCAACTGACGCACCTCCGCATCCCTGCGCTGAAACTCCAAAAGATCCCACCGATCTGCGGGCACCATCCGCGCCTTGAACGCGGCCACATTTTCCAAAGCGCGATCCAAGTCGGACGGTGGCACCTTTTCCAAATGTCCGTGCGCCTGCTCCACGCATTCAACCCGGTGACAGATCATCGCAAGATCATTCCCCGCAGTAATCGCGAGCCGGATTGTTTCCTCAAGCCCGTGATGATTCAGGATCGCCCCCATATCCAAGTCATCCGTCATAATCATGCCGCGATAACCCAGCTCACCTCTGAGCAACTCTTTGATCACACGCTTTGAGAGGGAGGAACACAGGCCGTCGGGTTCAAGAGCCGGATACAATCCGTGCCCTATCATCATCGAATCAACGAGCGGACAAAAATGAGCGAAAACCGCCAACTCATTCGCGTTTAAATCCGCGAGATCGAGCGCAATCACCGGCAGCTCATGATGAGCATCGAGAGGCGCGCGGGAATAACCCGGAAAATGCTTGCCGCAACTGAGGACGCCTGTCCTGCGCAGCCCATCATTAAAGGCACCCGCATTCTCGATCACCTGAGAAACATTGTTCCCATAGCAACGTCCCCGAAGCGAGTTGTCGGCCTCGTCATCAAACGAGATATCCAGCACAGGACAAAGATCGAGATTGAATCCGAAGATACGAAGCAGCTCACCAGTGATCCGTCCGTGCCGTCCGATGAGCTCAAGGTCGCCGCGATCCCGCAGTGCGTTTGCGTTCGGGGGTTCACTGCCGATCAGCCGGAGCCGCGAAACGCGTCCGCCCTCTTGATCGATTGTCACGATCGGTTCCACCTCACAAACCGAGCGCAAGTCATCGATGAGTTGGCGGAGCTGTTCAGGCGATTCAATATTGCGTCCGAAAAGAATGAACCCGCCAGGTTGAATGCGGCGGAAAGTTGCGGCTGTTTCCGAATCAAGGCGGGCACCCGGCACGCCAGTTAGCAAAAGTTGTCCGAGGGAACTCATGGGAGTCATCTTCGCCTAACTTGAGGCAAACACCCAGCTGCTTTTTTAAACTCCTTCACAGTTTGAATCTTGAAGAGTTTTTTGTATGAACCTGAGGTCTATGTTGAATTTCACCAAAATGAACGGGGCGGGAAACGACTTCGTGATGATTGATAATCGGGACGGCGAGTTTTCGCTCGAACGCAATATGATTGCGCGCCTTTGCGACCGCCACCGCGGAATCGGGGCCGACGGGCTGATTGCCGCCGAGCCGGCACAGCAAAGCGGCTCTCATTTACGGATGCGCTACTTCAACGCCGACGGCGGTGAAGCTGAAATGTGCGGCAACGGCGCCCGCTGCTTTTCGCGCTACGGGGCCCGGTTGCTTGGCCGCGCAGAGAGTATCGCTTTTGACACGCTTGCAGGGGTGATCAGCGCGAAGCTTCTCGGGGAAAACGTGCAGCTCGGGATGAGCCAGCCGCACACCTTATCGCTAAACACACCTCTCAATGTGGCGGATGAAGCACTCGATGTTCATTTCCTCAACACCGGTGTTCCCCATGCAGTGGTGTTCAGGGAAGACCTCCCAGCAACTGATGTCCGTAAACTTGGTGCCGCACTCCGATACCACGCTCACTTTGCGCCGAAGGGCACTAATGCCAATTTTGCGGCAGTTCGAACCGATGGTTCGCTTGCGATCCGCACATACGAACGCGGAGTCGAGGATGAGACTTTGGCATGCGGCACGGGGGTTGTCGCGACCGCGCTCATTCATCACTTGCTGCACGGGGCTTCGAGCCCTGTGGCCGTTCAAGTAAAGGGTGGAGAAACCATGCAGGTCGGATTCGAATCCACAGGCGGATCCTTTTCAAACGTGACCCTCACCGGACCAGCAGACTTTGTTTTTGAGGGAAGCATTTTGCTCTAGTGAAAAAGCACCCAAATCGCCCCGCATGTTCATAACGACTTTGCACGAGCTGTTTTTAAGAGCTAACGAGGCGCTTGCGCCGCATTCTCAGCGTCGACATCGAGGTAAGTCGGGTCCGCTCTCCGCCCGGGTGATTCCACCCGCAATTGTTTGAGCGTGGTTGCCTGGCCGACCGACTGCAGTGAACGGACTGTCATCCGCCGTGACACGGCTCCATCCTCCCCGTAGGCTTCGCTCTTAAGAAACGCACCGTTTGACTGACTTACCCAGATCAGAACCTCACGGTAAAGGGAACGTGAACCCGCAGGGCGTTGTACGCGAATTTTCCAGCATTTGCTCATCAGCATCATCCGCTCCTCGCCTTCAATCACAGCCTTCGGCCAATAGAGAAAACGCATTGCCAAGTCCTCGTACGTCACGCCCATTCCAAACAATTCCTCCTCGAAAACCGGGGTCTTTGCTTTGCCATCGGCCGGCTGAACTTGCAGCGCGACGTCCTTTTCACCAAACTTGAGGTTCACGGACTTTGGCTCGCTGCCCGAGGCATTCGGAAAATCAAATCGGATACTAGGCCCTTCCATGACCATCCTGTACGAGATGGTTCGCGCACCCGTCCGCAGCTTGCCGCTCAGAGTCTGATGCAGGACTGCCTGCCCGGCGCGCACATCGGCCAAAATCGCAGCTGCATCCGGGAGCTCCGCAGATGCCGACGCTGCCGATTGCGTTCCCTGGCCGCCTTTGCTGACCGGAGGCTCTGCTGCGACTGCCGCCCCCGCGCAGCAAAAAGCCAACACCAGCGCTGCAATAGAAATGCTCCGCGCGGCCCCTGCGGGGTTCGAATCTTTCGGGGTATGTAGTTTCATCGCCATGACACTGGTTACAGGAGTGAAGCACACTTTCACATGTTCCCTGCAGGCAGGCAGCTTCTTTTTCTGGAGTCTGAGGTTTTACCTCCGCATGCATTCACTGAGCGCACCGCTTGGAGGCAGCCCTCACCACTGGGCTGCGGATTTCCGCGCGGGGAAAATCGGACTCCCGCAGCGGCGGAATGGTTTGGACCACCGCTCCCTCAAGGAGTCCGAATTGAGTTGGACTAGGCCATCGGTCGAACCAAAGGAGCCAAAGCTTTCCATCCCATAGTTCTTTGGCCAGACTTACGAGTGTTCGATCTCGGAATTCAGAACAGCCGCCCCGCCCACCAGAAACCACTGTCGATTTAAAAGCACTTTTCATGAATTCTAAATCCTGGCTTTTTCTGGCGCTGGGCGTTCTCAGCGTGGTGCGCCTCTTTATGGCGGGTTGGATCGAATTGTCTCCCGATGAATCCTACTACTTTCTCTGGAGCGAGCATCCGGATGTTTCGTATTACAGCAACGGCCCGGGAGTGGCTGCCGCAATCTGGTTAAGCACTCATTTATTCGGCATTTCAGAATTTGGAATCCGTTTTTTCAGCCCGCTCCTGGCACTTGGGACGAGCCTTCTCGTGTTCTCTTTTGCCAAAAGACTTTACTCTGAATCCATCGCGATTTGGACGGTTGTCGTCATTAACTTGCTTCCGTTCTACGAAGTGACAAGTGTCTTGATCGGGCCCAACGCGCTCTCGCTTTTCTTTTGGGCGGCGGCAATGCATTCCTTCTGGCTTGCACTTGAGCGCACCACGAACCGAGAGGCCGAGCTCGAGCTGGGCTCAGGCTGGAGCGCGTGGTGGCCGGTCACAGGTGCACTGATTGGCATCGGATTTCTGTGCCAATGGACCAACGCTTTCCAGCTCCTGTCAGTCTTTGTGGTGCTGATTTCATCCAGCCGTTTTCGAAGCCATTTCACCAAGCCTGGCTTTTGGAGTCTCCTCTTGGTTTTTATCCTTTTCACGATTCCGCCGCTGCTCTGGAACGCAGGTCATCAATGGATTCACTTCACTCCGATCATTAATCAGAGCGATTCAGGAACACCATGGAACCTGCCGTTGCGCGGTCCACTGGCATTTATTGGACTTCACCTTGGACTGTATTCACCGGGGGTTTTCGCTGCGATGCTGATTGCTTTACAGGCAAGTTTGCATCGTATTCGCGATCACTTTAAACCGCGTTTTCTATTCGCCTTTACCGCGCCGCTGTTGCTCACGGAGTTGCTAATGCTGATGAAAAAAACAGGCCGCATCAACTCGACCGCCCCGGCAATCTTGTCCTTGATTGTTCTTGCCGTCGCCCACTGGCATGAACGCGCACTGAACTCGCTTCTGTTGCGGCGGATTCTGGGCGGAAGCCTCGCACTCGGGTTGCTGCTGTCCACCGCTACCATGAACATGGACCTCCTCCGCAACCTTGGCATTCCTTGGCCATATGTGGGAGATCCCAGTCGAATGCTGCATGGATGGCAGTCGACCGCGCTTAAAATCCAGGAACTGCGCAAGCGCATTGAAGAAGAAATTCAAACCCCGGTCTTTTTGATCGGAGACAGCTCAGAGACCTCCTCCATCACCGGGTTTTACCTTCCCGAAAAGCAGCCGGAAGGGCCCGGCCATCCTTTCGTTTACATTCCAGAATCACAGGCGATTGAAAGCCAGTTCTCTTTCTGGCCACGGTACGATGAGTTTCTCACCCTCAAGCCGGGCCAGAAACCGCGGGACCCCCAGTTTTCTGAGGAATCGGCGTACAATCCTTTTCACGGGCGGACCGCCTTGTACATCACCACCAGCGACAGCGAGGAAGCGCCCAGCAGCCTGACTCAGGGCTTCGAGCGGGTCGAACTTGAAGCGCTTTACGAATTGAGGCGGCGCGGACAGAAGGTTCGCGAAGTACGCGTGTTCCGCTGTAGCAACTATCGGAGTGTTTCCCTATAAACCGTCGCACGGACTCTGAGCCGTTTTATTCACCCATCAAACCCCAACCTTTTTCAAGCACGTGGAGATCACCCAAGCACTCATCACAGCGGCAGGCGAATCGCAGCGGCGCCTGCCGCTTCAAACACTTGTTGACCGCGATGGCTCGCCCAAGACGGCACTTCAGATTCTCATTGAAGAAGTGCTTCAATCGGGCATTGAAGAGATCGTGATTGTTGTAACGCCTGGCGATATTCCAGCGTTCACGCAGGCCGCGGGAGTGTTCGCCCCAAGGCTTAGCTTTGTTGAGCAGTCGCAACCCCTCGGCTACGGCCACGCGGTGTGGAGTGCACGTGATTCCCTCAAAAACGCGCCCTTTCTTCTTCTTGTGGGAGACCACCTGTATGTGAGCTCGGTCGCGGACCGCTGTGCAAAACAACTTATCTCCGTCGCCCGAAGCGAAAGCTGCGCAGTTTCTGCCGTGCAGGCCACTCATGAAAGCAAACTTCCCCTTTACGGAGCGGTTGGTGGACGCCTTGAGGCAGGGCGGCGCGGACTGTACGCGGTCTCTGAGATTCTTGAAAAACCTTCCCCGACCGAGGCGGAACAGCGCTTGATTGTTCCCGGACTGCGGGCCGGCCATTACCTGTGCTTTTTCGGGATGCATGTACTCCCGCCTGCAATCATCAATCTGCTGGGCGAGGAGATCGCAGCAGCGGACGGCAAGTGGAAGGTGCATCTGACCAACTCGCTGGCGAAACTTGCCGCGCGCGAACGCTACCTTGCCCTCGAGCTGCAAGGACGACGCTACGACATCGGCCTTAAATACGGACTGCTCACTGCGCAGCTAGCGCTCGCACTGAGCGGCAAAGACCGCGATGAAGTGCTGACAGGCCTTGCCGACATGCTTGCGCGCCGCGACGCATAGCCAGTGCTTACAGCATTGCGCGCCCACCAGTCCCCCATCAAACCATCATCTTTCTCCGCGCCCCGGAAATGAAAATACCAGACTTGGTCCGCATCATCACAGCGACGGACCCGCATGTTCGCGACACTCCGCTTGAAAACGCCCTCGCCGGCTGCTCCGCAGCATCACTTGTCGCCGCATGCGAACAACTCGAAACGTTTCGATCAGAAAGTGAAAACCTCTACGAGCGCGCTAGAGCGCTTTTCTTCCTAGCGGCAATCCACCGGTTTCATCTGCCCGCAACGCTCGCATCGGAGCGGGATACAAACCAGGGGTTGATCTCCTTCCACGGGTACGAGCAGTTGCTCCAACGCCGTTTCTCAGAGGCTATCGATACTTTCCGCTCACAGCAAAGCGTTGAAGGGCCCACGGACGGTGTCTCCTCGGCTCTCGCAGCCGCTTACCAGAGGCTTGCGTTTCAAACGCTCGCAGACCAAGTCCGGCGCTCGGTCCGATCCGTGCGTGGCAATCAATGGATGTTCCGCATGGGCCATCCCGAAGATCACCCGCTGCGCATCAAGGCGGAGCTTTTGCAAAAGGCCCCGGACGGCACTTATCCAATTTTGCGCGAACAAACGCCCGTTCGCATGGATCTCACCCACTCAGCATGGAGTGACATTTTTTTCCTGGGCATGGATTTTCCGGAAGGTGCCAGGGTGATCAACGTGTCCGTCGATCTCGGCGTCGTGGGCTGCGGTGACACGCCGAAGCCTCCGGTAAGCGCATGGTTGCGTGTGCTGGACGAACCGGTGCTGCGACTGACCTCGGTGGACCTGGGAGCGACAGCGGATCTGACCACGCTCTCCGAAGTTTTCGATTTTGCGAAAGATTATCTCGGGCTCCTGAAAGCGGCGATCATCGCTGCGGGTATTGTTCCGCCTGGAGTGGAAGGCTCCGGACAGGAGTTGAGCACGCTTCTTGGCCGCATGGTCGGGGCTGGGCGCGGACTTGAGATTGTGTCAGCCGTAAACAACATTCCGAAAGGTTCGCGTCTGGCCGTTTCGACCAACCTGCTTGGAAGTTTGATCAGCGTATGCATGCGCGCCACAGGCCAGGCCGCCTCGCTCACCGGCCCATTGCTTGAGAGCGAACGGCGGATGGTGCTGGCACGGGCGCTGCTTGGCGAATGGCTGGGCGGTTCGGGCGGCGGCTGGCAGGACTCGGGTGGTGTATGGCCAGGAATGAAGCTCATCGAGGGCGTGATTGCGTCTGAGGGCGACCCGGAGCACGGCGTGAGCCGCGGTCGCCTCATGCCCAGACACACGGTGCTTGGACACGATGAAATTTCCGCGCAGACACGAGCCAAACTTCAGAACTCGCTCGTGGTGGTGCACGGTGGAATGGCGCAGAATGTCGGACCCATTTTGGAGATGGTGACAGAAAAATATCTGCTTCGATCAGCCCGCGAGTGGAGTGGACGCAAGGAGGCGCTTGGAATTTTGGAGGATGTTCTTGCTGCCCTTCGCAAGGGCGACATCAAGGCGCTGGGCGAAGTCACCACTCGAAACTTCAGAGGCCCGATTCAAACCATCATTCCTTGGGCGACGAACTTCTACACTGAGCAACTCATCGAAAAAGCTTCGACAGCGTTCGGTGAGGACTTCTGGGGATTCTGGATGCTCGGAGGGATGTCGGGCGGCGGGATGGGTTTTATTGTCGCGCCCCATCGCAAGAAAGAGGCACAAGAGCAGCTGCAAATCATCATGTCGCAAACCAAGCGAGAGCTGCAGCACGCGCTTCCCTTCGCAATGGAGCCCGTGGTGTTCAACTATGCGATCAACGAACATGGAACATTTGCGGAGTTAATCGAGGGCGAACAAGCCCTGATGCCGCCCGGATACTATTCGCTGACTGTGCCTGCGCTCGTGAAACAGGACCGCCATTCACTGCCGGGATGCCGCCGCTCCGAACTCGATAAACTCGCGTCCGCGTCTCGCCTAAATCCGGATTTTGGCGGCACGGTGCAATCTCTTTTCGACGCCTTGTTGCCACGCAGTCAATCCGGTGCGAGTGGACGCACCTCGCTCGAGGCATTACTGCATGCCAACGGATTTGACAGTGCGCAGCACGAGGAAATCCGCGCCGATCTCAAGGAAGGCCGAATTGGCCTTGCTCAAAACAGGCTGCGTGCGAGCACTCGCATCGAAGACGTGCTCGACTCCGACGTAACCGACGCCACTCACTGGTTTCGTTCCCAGCCCGACCCCAAGCTTCAAGCCATGGGCATGGAAGCTCTCAAACGCGGAGAAGTGGCAGTGGTCACACTTGCAGCCGGCGCAGGCTCCCGCTGGACCCAGGGCGCCGGCGTTTGCAAAGCGCTGCACCCTTTCTGCAAGTTCGGAGGCAAACACCGGACCTTCATCGAGCTGCACCTCGCAAAATCACGCAGCATCAGCCGCCGGTGCAAGACACTGGTTCAGCACGTCTTCACCACAAGCTATCTAACTCACGCACCGATCTCTGAATTTTTGTCATCCGTGCGTCATTACGATTACGAGGGGTCCGTTTTACTCTCTCAAGGGCGCAACGTCGGACTCCGGATGGTTCCCACGGTCCGAGACCTGCGCTTTATGTGGGAGGAGATGCCCCAACAGACGCTTGATGAACAACAGCAAAAAGTGCGTGAAAGCCTGCGTGGCGCGCTTTCAAACTGGGCGATCACCCAGGGAGAGGCGTCCGACTACACCGACAATCTTCCGCTGCAGTGCATGCATCCGGTAGGGCATTTTTTCGAACTGCCAAATCTATTCCGCAACGGAGTGCTCGCACAGTTGCTGCGTGAGAGGCCCGCGCTGAAGACTCTTTTGCTTCACAACATCGACACGTGCGGAGTTAATCTGGACCCCACCCTTTTGGGACATCACCTCAGCTCGGGAAAATGCCTTAACTTTGAGGTGATTGAGCGACGCCTTGAAGACCGCGGCGGCGGACTGGCGCGCGTGAACGCACAACCGCGCATTGTGGAAGGGCTGGCGATGCCGCGGGAAGAGGATGAGTTCGGTTTGCGCTTCTACAACACCATGAGCACGTGGATCGACCTTGACGGACTGCTCTCGCTTTGCGGTTTGTCGCGCGCGGACATCCTCAGCCAGGACGAGCCACGCATCACCACGGCGATCCGTGAACTAGGGAGTCGTCTCCCCACCTATGTCACTCTAAAAGAAGTCAAGAAACGCTGGGGCCACGGCCAGGAAGATGTGTTCCCAGTAACTCAGTTTGAAAAACTGTGGAGTGATCTGAGCGCATTACCTGAGCTGGAGTCGGGATTCATAGCCGTGCCGCGCGTGCGCGGACAGCAGCTCAAAGATCCGGCGCAACTCGATGGATGGCTGCGCGACGGTTCAGCGGAATGGGTCGAGTCAATGTGTGACTGGGTGTAAGTCCACTCGAGCCATTTTTTAAGGCAACGCACGCACCCGGATCACGCTCATCTTTCATCGATGCGCGTGACTCGCTTTCCTCTTCACCCGCTCATTCAAGGCACAAGCTCGCCCCATACCGGAGGCTCAATCACAAGACGCGGATCCGTGCATTCGCTGCGCTGATATTTCTCAAGCTCGCTGGAGACCTCGCTCCAATCAACGATGTCAAACCATGCCTTGTCCCCAAAACGCAACTTGGCAACATCGGTGAGCTTCTGTTCACGCATACTCCATGCGTAAACCAGACAATCTCCCACGTTGCGAGTGGAGCCGTTGTCCTCGATCAATTCAACGCCACTCAAATGGATGCTAGAAATGTGTTCCTGATACGGCACGGAACCGGCACGCGGCACACTCGAAACCTCGGTTACCAGTCCGGAAACTCGCACTCTGGATTTTTGCGGCGGACAGTAAAACGATCTCTCCGCAGCCTGACCAAGCACCAAAGGCAGCAGCTTCCAATCTCCAAACATGAGTTCGCGTACGGCGAATTCCCACACAACAACGCGCTTGCCTTTAAGTCTGTTCCGCCCGGCCTGCAATTCTCTCTGCAACATCTGCCGGGTGGCGAACGCACCGTCACTGTTGCGAGTCATCGCATCGACCGAGCGCCCAAGCGCGACGCTGAGCTGCTCGGCAAAACCCGCCGCCTCTCCCCAACCCATCGCCGCGACCGAATAAATGTTGGAAAAACTGTCTCCCAGCAACAGAACGTCGCTTTGTACATTCGGACGCCACAATGCACTCTGCGTTCCCACCGGGTGAATATTCACAGACTCGATCTCCCACAGCTTTTGTGACTTCGGCAAACCAAGCAACGCGAATGTGTCCCCGAATCCACCTGATTGCACACTCTCCATCCGCTGCGGTTCTGCTCCGAGCTGATCGGACTTCGCCCCCAATCGAACACAAATAACCTCAGCCACCCCCTCGGCCACGCTCCGCATTGCGTCTGGCGTCCAATGCGTATCGCCACGCAGATATTGTTTTTCACCGGTCCGCTTCCCCCGCTCAAAAAGACCGGGAGCTGGGTCATAAAGGTACACGCCTGCGGACGCAACGCGGGTTTTGAACAACTCAAAAGACGTATTGTGGCAAACACCTTCGACTTGTGATCCGAATAAGTCCTCACCAGCTAAAACGGGCTTCACCGGCACGGGCACGAGGATCAGCTCCACCCCGAACCCGGCGAGTTGATCGCGAAAATCCACAATGGCTCGCACCGGATCAGCATGCACGCCCTCCTTGATCTCGCGTTGCTTGAGTCGCTCCGGATCCAAAAAACCCGTCCCTGTGACGTACTCGCAGTCTCTGCGAAAAAATAATTCCCCCTGCGCCGCCACCACCACTTGCGAATTACCCGCGCGCAAAAACGTAGTGAGCAACTCCTGAACTTTCGGGCGCAACTCAACCACCGCCCATGAATTCTCAACCAACCGCCGTTCCATCTCACGAATCGCGCGCGCTGATGGAATCCAAAAATGAGAATCCCAAAAGGCTTTGTCCCCATTCTGAGCCGACGCAGCGGCCGCCTTAATTGGAGCTGCCCGATTAAAAGCCGCGCGCAACGCAGCCGCACCCCTCCCTGAAACCGCCTCGACCGCTCCCCCGGCGCACACCAGCAGGGTGCCCAAAGCGATCATAAACTTCATCGCGGCGCCGCGGAACTCTCGACTCGCGAGATCCTCGGCGGCCTCCTGCTCGCGCGTGCGGGAACTCGGGCCCGCGGTCGAACCGTCCGGGGCAGGCCGCTCGGGATGCTTTGATTCAACCGCTTGCATGCTAGAAAATATAATAGATGAAGGGGTTATAGTCCTGGGTGAGGAGCGCCACCAATCCCGCGCCACCGATCGCAGCCACCGCACCAACCTTCCAGACGGTCATTCGCTGCGTCCAATCCCAAGTTTGTTTCCCAAGGAACACCAGCAACAGCGCCACTCCGAAGCTGAACAACAAATAAGGCTCCCTCCAACAAACCGCGCTTTCGCCGGAGATGGAGCCGAAACCGAACATGGTTGACAGATATTTCAGCGAAGAGGGTAAGTCCGCCGACCGGAAGAACACCCAACCCACCAGCACCACCGCGGAGGTGAAGACACCGCCTGCAAAACCCGAAATTTTCAGGAAGCCAGCAGCCTTCAACGCCCGCTCCGCCGCAAGCACGCCGCCATGCCATGCACCCCAGATTAAATAATTCCATGATGCCCCGTGCCAGAGCCCCCCAAGCAACATGGTGACAAAGAGGTTTAGATAAGTGCGCCCCCCTCCATATCTATTCCCACCAAGTGGTATGTATAAATAGTCACGAAGCCAGGATGACAGCGAGATGTGC
>JBILLC010000277.1:0-4035 GCA_044376275.1 Chthoniobacteraceae bacterium
TCGCTGAAATCGCCCTCAGGCCCGACAATCAGACGAATCGCATCGAATTGTGCTTTTGAAAAAGCCCCGGCTATCGGGCAGGCCGATTCGCGAAGCGAGCCTATCAAGGAAAGTTCCCCAACCTGCGGGGAGGCTGCCATCACCTCGCTGACATTTTGAGGAATATCAATCTGAGGGATCCAATTTTGGCCGGATTGCTTGCAGGCTTCCACTGCAACCCGGAACCACTTCTCCTGCTTTCGAGCGCGGTCTTCATCATCAAGCCGCACCACCGTACGTTCGGAAAGTATCGGAACCACCCGGGTCACCCCAAGCTCAACGGCTTTCTCTACAATCCACTCCATCAGCTTACCTCTCGGCAAAGATTGGACCAGGGTCACATTGAAATTTGGCTTCGGGTCAAGGTGGAAAGATTGGAACTCAAAATCCACTCCGCGCTTAGAATAAGTCCTCAACACAGCGGTGGCACTCTTGCCAAAGCCATCAAATACGACGGCACTGCTGCCCTCCTTTAAACGCATGACTTCCACTGCATGCCGACCTTCAGCAGCATCAAGCGACACGAATTGACCGTCCCACTGGCTGGGTGGTGCATAGAACCTCGGCATAAGGTTGTATCGCGGCTTCAACTAAAAAACTCACGAGCCTTCTCAAAGAAACTTTTGTGAATGGGCGAATTATCTTCTCCCATCGAGGCGGCAAACTCTTCGAGTTTTCTCCGCTGCTCACCGTCAAGTTTCGTAGGAACCTCGACGAGGACCCGCACAAGCAAATCACCGGCGACGCTCCGGTTCAACTGAGGCATTCCCTTGCCCTTGAGTTTGAACATTGTTGCGCCCTGCGTTCCCGCGGGCACCCGAAGCTGGGCTTTTCCCTCGAGGGTTGGCACAACAACCTCGCCACCAAGCGTGGCCGTTGTGAATGAAATCGGCACCTCGCAATACAGGTTTGCCCCATCGCGCTCGAAAACCGCGTGCCGCTTGACGCTCACAATCACGTATAAATCACCCGGCGCGCCTCCCCTGACTCCAGCCTCCCCCTGACCAGTCGAACGCAACCGGTTGCCATCCTCGACCCCTGGTGGAATTTTCAACTTAATCCGGGATGGCTGCTCCAACCTGCCCTCGCCCGTGCAGCGCTTGCAAGGCTTGTCAATCAACTGCCCAGTGCCGCGGCAACGAGCGCAAGTTTGAGCCACTTGAAAGAACCCGCGAGACGCCAAGACCTGACCACGGCCGCGGCATTCCGAGCAAGTGACAACTTTCGCACCTTGCTCTCCCCCAGACCCCTTGCATCCAGGGCAACGCTCCATTTTCTCCAGTGGCACGTCCTTTTCACACCCCCGCGCAGCCTCCTCCAAACTAATCTCCAAATCATACCTCAAATCAGCTCCGCGGTTGCGGTCTTCACGCCGCCCGCCTCCTCCCCCGCCAAAAAACTGCTCGAAAATCCCTCCCCCGCCACCGCCTCCCCCAGCGCCAAAAACCTCCCTGAAGACGTCAAACGGATCATGAAATCCACCGCCTCCTCCGCCCCTGGCAGCACCGCCACCTTGAGCGAAAGCATCATGCCCAAACCGATCATAAGCAGCTCGCTTCTCGGGCTCCGAAAGCACATCGTACGCCTCACCTAACTCCTTGAACTTTTCCTCCGCAGATGAGTCTCCCGGGTTTTTATCGGGATGAAATTGGACTGCCATCTTCCGATAAGCGCGTTTGATTTCCTCAGCAGAAGCCGTTTTGGAAACCTGCAACACTTCGTAATAGTCTCTCTTGGATGCCATGAATGGGTGGAAAAGTAGTAAGGGAAAAAACTTGCGCTCCCAAGCAGGGAATTATGGAAAAAACCGAGAGGAAGCAATGGCTTGGGAAACGCCTACCCACACCGGCCAACGCCTACAAAGCTGACCTGAGTCGCAAGGCCGCTTACGCAGGCCCACCAGAAACCACGACTAACGAGGCCCGCACCAGTCGGTCCTTCAGCCGGTAGCCCTTTCTAAGCTGCCGGACCACCTTGCCCTCTCCAATCTCCGCGTGTGGTTCCTGCGCAACTGCCTCGTGAAGGTTCGGGTCAAACTCAGCTCCCTCAGCCTGCAAGGTTTCAACCCCGATCTGCGTGAGAAAATCATCGATTTGCCGACGCACCATCTCCATGCCGGAGACAATTTGCTCCGCTCCATTCGAACCACGGGCAGCCTCCAAACCAAGGTCGAAATTATCAAGAATTGGCATCAACTTCTCAACGAGCGAAAAATTTGCGAACTTCACCGCCTCTTCGCGCTCACGAATGGAGCGCTTGCGGTAGTTTTCAAAATCCGCCTGCGAACGAAGCGCCAAGTCGCGAAACTTTTCAAGGTCCGCCTGAAGCTGGGATACCCCCGAATCCACGGATTCGCAACTGACGTCCGCCCCGCCGCCGTTGAGTATTTCAGATTCCATTCCCTTCTCTGTCTTAACGTTGTTTTCTGAGCTCATTTCTTGCAGATTACTATCAATGTAATATCATCGTGTTGAGGAGCTTCTCCCACAAAATTTTTCAACTCTGCCGTCAACCGCTCCACCACCACATCGGCGCCCATTGGCGCGCTGTCCACAATCACGCGAGTAACATTCTCGACACCGAACTCCTCTCCCGAGGAATCCAAAGCCTCAGTCACTCCGTCCGTGTAAAGAATCAAGCAGTCGCCTGAAGACATCTCCAGAGCAAAATCATGGGTCACTCTGTTAAAAACCGCGCCTCCATCGATACCAACGGCCATGCCCGGCGGATTCACGCGACAGCAGCTTTTGTCAGCAGCGCGATACAGGAAGGGGGCATCGTGCCCCGCCCGGCTCAAAGTCACCTTCGGGTCGTTGCAATGCAAAAGGACATAAGCCATCGATATAAACATGTCCTCCTTCATGTCAGGAAACACCATCGCATTGACTTTTTTTAGCACGGACGATGGTGAAAGCTCACCGCTCGCAACGCTGCGAATCACACTCCGGCAAGTCGCCATGATTAAAGAGGCCGGAACCCCCTTTCCTGAGACATCTCCGATCACCACTCCGCAGTGGTCGGAATCTACATTAAGAAAATCATAGTAATCTCCGCTCACATGCCGCGCAGGAACATTGATTCCAGCGAGATCGTATCCCTGAAACTTGGGAGCCTTTGACGGAAGCAAAATTCGCTGGATCTCGTAAGCGACCTGCAGATCGTGGTCTATCCTCCGCTTCTCCGCAGCCTCCGAGAACACCTCTGCAGAGCGGAGTGTGAAAGCGGATTGCTCCGCCAGGGTCGACAGAACCTGACCGTCGGCTGAGGAGAATCGTTCCGTGGCATCAGCCCGGGCGACGATCAGCACCCCGAAACAGCGTCCACCATAAAGCAATGGGGCAACCGCCACATTTCCAGCCTCGGATGCCGTCTGCCGCGCCACATCCAACCTTTCATCATCACTGCAAAGAATCTGAGCTTTGCCTGACTCCCAGACCTCCGCAAGAACACCCTCGCCCTTGCGCACATTTTTTAATCGCAGATGCCGCTGCATCGCATCCAAATCAGCGGGCAGATCCTTGGCCGATGCGAGGGGAAAATTAACCAAGGGCGGGCAACCTCGCGAAACAAAAGACGGATGCAGTTCCTTGCCGCTCTCGCCCACAAGATACAGCCCGCCCGACTGAGCCCCCAAGATCCGCAGCACTCCGCGTACGATGAGTTCGTGCAAATCCGCACGCCGCGCGGTGCCATTGAGCGCCTCACCCAAACCATGCAGGAAGTCAAAGACCCGCGCCTCCTCGGTCACAACCCGCTCGCGGGCAGTTTTCAGTTCGCGGATGATGCTCCTCTGGCGCCAAATCAAGCCGCAAGCGATCCCAAGGGATCCACCGGCGAGCGCTGTAAAGAGGATGCTCATACTTTTGCCTCATTTGAACTAAGGCCAAGCCAGCCGCCAACCTTCATTTCGTGATCCGAATCGGTTCCAGCATCTTTTCAATTCGTTTTCTGTAATTTTGAGCCGTCTGCCTCTGATCTTCAGGCAGATCAGCATCC
>JBILLC010000278.1:0-4032 GCA_044376275.1 Chthoniobacteraceae bacterium
GTTGATCGGCGCGCTGTATCTCGATTCAGATTACGTGACGGTGCGGCGTGTGGTGCTGTCCGAGGCCCGCGAGCATTTGGAAAACTTGGATCTGGAGGATCCAAGCGCGAATCCAAAAGGGCGGCTTCAGGAGTTGTTGCAGGCGATCGCCCCGCAGAGCCCGGCGTACGAGGTTGTGGATCAATCCGGGCCGGAGCACTTGAAACAATTCGTCTCGCGAATTGTTTGGCTCGGGAGGGAGTTGGGACGCGGTGAGGGGCGCAGCAAAAAGGAGGCCGAGGTGCAGGCGGCGCGCAAAGCGCTGGAACTGCGGATCTGGGAAACGACCGAGGGGTAGGGAAGAAGTTTTTTTAGGGACTCCAAGCGGTCGCGCTGTCCTGGTCAGGGGGCCTTGGGTTTTTCCGGGTTGGCGAGCTCAGGGGGTAGCAGCTCGGCGATTTTTTTTGGGATCGCCAGGTTTTCGGGTTTGGTTTCGTAAGTGTAGATGAGGGTTTCCAGTCCGAATTGCACTCGTTTAGGCAGCCGGGTGGTTTCATCAATGAGGGCCGCGCGGATGTTGGATTTCAGGGGAACTCCCGGGATGAGGCCCGGAGGGTATTGCTGCTGGGCAGCCGCTTGCGCGGCGCGGCTGGGTTGAGACGGAGTGGTGGGAGCTGCGCCTTGGGAGGGTTTGGCGTTGGCGCCGGGCGCGGGTGCTTGTCCGGTTGCGCCGGGATCCTCTAGATTTTCCTCCTCGGCGAAGATCAGGTAGGAGCTTTCCTGGCCTTGGTAGCGCGAGACAAAGTTCTCAGGTTTGATCCATCGAATCTCCTCCATGCCCGGCCAATAACTGATTTGGTCCGTGCTCCAGAGCATCGAGCTATCGGGATTGGTTGCCGCCATGTCGGCGAAGGAGACGTGCGGACTGTCCGGCGCAGAGAGCAAGCGGATGCCTTTGAAGGTCCAAAACTCCTGCTTTAAACCGTGCGCGAATTCCCAGATCTCGACCGTCTTCATTTTGTCCATGTAGATCTGCATCTTTGCGAGGGATCGATCTGGGCTTTTTGAGCGTGAAGAACTCGGTTGCGGTGCCTTTTGCACGCTGACAGTCCACTGGATGGGAACAGTTGGCGCCTTGAACAATTCCCCGCCCGGATAAGGGGTGCGGTTGAAAATAAAGGGCATGGGCGTGGCCGGTTTAGACGCGGCAGCTCCTGCAGCGGGGGAGCGGGGTGGAGGCGGAGGTGCCGCATGGATTGGAATCGCGTTTAGGAAAACCAGAAGCAGGACGGCAAACGCATCTTTATGCGGCTTTGGGAAGGATTCGCAGATGTTCATGTTTTTACTGTGAAGAGTGATGACGCCCAGACGTACAGGTTGCATGGATTGGAGCGGATGTAGTAGGGTTATTTCGTTCATCCGCGGAGTGATGTTAAACTATTCCTCCAGAAATTGATTCCTCCAGAAATTTCGCTTTTCTTTATGAGCTTTCCAAGACTTTGCCGTGGTCTGAGGCGCACAGCTAGATCTGCTGGCCCGGCCCACCCTCGCGTTGGAGGCAAAGTGGATGACAAAGTGGATGATAGTGAGACCGGTGCGGCCCTTGTCATTGTGCTGGCGTTGGCCGCGGTGTTGGCGGTGGTCGTCGTTTCTTTCACTGCTTCCTCCACCAAGGAGTCAATCTCATCCAAACAGGTGACCTCCACGGTACTTTCCGAAGAATTGATTGGTACGGCGCTCAATTCACTTTTGGGAGATTTAAAGCAGGAAATGCTGGCGGGTTCGGTTTTAGTGCAGTCCAACACCGGAGCAACTTTGCCCATCCTCTACCCCGCGACTCCGCTGACCGCCGTGCCAGACAGGACCCCGGTCTCGAATGATTCAGTCACGCAGTCATCCCCTCCAAACTTGGTCAAGCAGTCATCTCAAGGACGCTTTTTCTACGACGCTGCGCGTAGGTTTGGAGATCAACCTGCGTTCCCCTTTGCGAACAAGTACCAGGTCAGCAATCGGGCCAGTGGGCTGCCCTCGAATCAAGGGTCCAGTGGAGCAGTGACAATCGCGCGCTGGAATAAACCGCTTTTGTTGCCAAGAGCAAACCCAGGGTCCGATTCTGATTTCACCCCTTTGCTCAAAGGCCTGCTGCCCCTCGGGAGCGTGGGCGGCGCGCCGTCATTGTCTTGGACCTGGGCCCCGCCAAATTGGGTGTTTCTGAATAAGGACGGAACCTCGCCTCTCACATTCAAGGCTTCGGATTCCACCAATATCATTGGCCGTTATGCATACCAGGTCTATGACGTTGGCGGGCTATTGGATCTCAATGTGGCCGGCTTTGATCCGGATGCGAGTGTGACCGGCGATGCTCTTGCCTCTCGCCGCTCTAATGTCGGTTTCGCGGAATTGCGGGAGCTTGGGTTTTCATCGGCCGCCATGAAGACGCTGGTAGCTTACAGGAACCCAGCGACTTTGAGTGAGGTGGATCGGCCGCCCTTTATGAACCGCTACTCAAACTACTTGTTTAGTGGTAGCAGCAATCAGGGTTTTGTGCGGGTGGGTGGAAGTTCGGCGAATGGCCAAGCCAATCGTGCGTTTGGCAGTCGCGCAGGCATGATGGATTATGTCCGGCAGCTGGGCGCTTCTCCGACCGAAAAAGCGGCCCTCACCGAGGCGCTTCAAAGCCTGACTCATTACTCCCGTGCGATTGAGCAACCGTCGTTTCGGCCTGGGTTTCGAAATCCCGCTTCGGATCCCAGCCGTGCTACCTTCGTACGTCCACGCATTGTGCCGCCGGCCGGCCGCGTGGATGACACGCTCTACTCGATTAACTCGGTGCCATCGGCGGGGCTGGACGAGTCCAAGCTCACTCCCGGAGATACCCGTCGGCAACTCCCCTATTATTTGCCTTATGACATGGCTCTTGGGAATAACCGGGGAGGAAATGATAAATGGGGAACCTTGGCTGAACGCTTTTCGGGAACAACAGATGCCCGCCAATGGCAGGATGTCATCAATCCCGGTTTTCTAGAGGTCCGCGTTCTAAGCGCATTCCGGCGTTTTGATGGGACCAATGCGGTGCCCGGAGAGCCGCTGGTGAAAAAGCGCTTTCCACTGAGCCGGCTGCGGTGGATCACCAGAAACGGGCCCAGCGCCGGTCAGGATCCCAGCTCGGCCCTGTTCGACCCAGACGGCACGCCGGAGGCAATCCACCGGTGTTTTGGTCTTCGCTGGCTGACCGACAAACAAACCAATGTGAAATTTTGGGGCTACGATCACGGCGCCCCCGAAAGTGCACTCCCTCAAATGTCGCGCCCCCGGGAAATTAAATGTATTTTTGACTTGGAGGAACTCGCTCAAACCGGCGGCACCGGGGACAATCTACGTCCGCGCGAACCGGATTTCTTTGAGCTTTTGAAGGCATCAATCTCAGTCGGATCGGTGGGTAAATCCGCGATGATACGGCACTCGGTCTGGCAGGGGATCGAGCCCGCGGTATGGCAGCAGGTCAGAGATCGCTCCTCGGATTTGCAGATTTTTGAAATCGGTCTCAATCTGATTGATCAATCGGACGCCGACAGTTTTCCAACGCCGATGCGTGTGAAGAACATGTCCGAGGCAGCACCGATGGACCGAGAGCATCCGGCTACGGAATTTTCACCGCCTTTGTATGAGCTGGCTGGAGTGGAGGATCTTCCTTATCTTTACCGGCTTCACATCCGGGCGGTTGAGGACGCGAAAGATTCACCAAATCCGGCAACGGTGAATGGGCAGGCTATTCTTGGGCCCACAGAGGTATTGGATCCGGTTGCTAACTTGGTAAACTTCAAGCCGGGTACCACCGTCGTTCTGGGGATTCCGGAGCTTTGGAATCCGCACGCTTCCTCCGCCGCTGGGTACGACGGGCCAAGAAACTTTAGGCTAACGGCCTCGAGTGAGACCCCCAGATCCATTTGCGATACGATGCTCACGGGAGGTCTTCAGTATTCAAAAATAGGTAATTTGTTGGAGGGATCAAAGAAACCGTATTGGGTTCGGTTATTTTTAAGCGGTTTGGGC
>JBILLC010000410.1:0-3087 GCA_044376275.1 Chthoniobacteraceae bacterium
ATCGTAGGTCTTTGTCGCGCCGAACCCAACGTCGCCCGTGCACAACTCAATCACGCGGTAGTGCAATCCCAGCATTTGAAGTACTTTTTCGGCGTTCGCCGTGAGCAGCTCAAGTTCCTCAAAGGCGTTTTCCGGAGTTGTGATCTTCACAAGCTCCACCTTGTCAAATTGGTGCATGCGGATCAGACCACGGGTTCCGAGCCCCGCGGAGCCGGCCTCACGCCGGAAGCAGGGAGTGTATGCGGCGTAGCGGATTGGTAACTGGTCGAGGCCCAGAATCTCCTCCCGATGCAGATTGGTGACAGGCACCTCAGCGGTGGGAGCAAGATAAAGCTCATCGCGGTCGCAACGGTACAATTGTTCCTCGAATTTCGGTAACTGCGAGGTTCCGACCAGCGCCTCCGGGCGAACGATGAATGGCGTGCTGACCTCACGGTATCCGTGTTCGGTGGTGTGCAAATCCAGCAGGAAGTTGAGTAACGCGCGTTCCATGCGCGCACCGGCGCCCGTAAAGCAGACAAACGCGCTGCCCGAGATTTTCGCCGCGCGGTCAAAGTCGAACAGAGCAAGCTTTTCGCCCAGTTCCACATGACTTTTCGGGTTGAAAGAAAACGAAGGTTTCTCGCCCCAAACCCGAACCTCTGGATTCGCCTCGGCGTCGGCACCGATGGGGCAGGCTTCATGCGGCAGGTTCGGCAGACTCAGTAAAAGGTCGCGTTGTCTGTTGTCCAGCGAGGCCGAAAGCTCGTTGAGTTTAGCGACCTCATCGCCTAGGCCGCGCACCTGCGCCTCGATGCTGGAGGTATCCTCGCCCTTGGATTTGAGAGCGCCGATTTCCTTGCTGATGCGCTTTCTGTCCGACTGCAGCAGCTGGAGTTGTGTTTCCGCAGCCCGCCGGTCTTTGTCGCATGCGAGAATCGCGTCTATTTGCAGGTGGGCGTCACCACCGCGGGTGGCGAGGCGAGATTTGATCGAGTCGGGCTGTTCTCGGATGAGGCGGATGTCCAGCATAGTGATTGATTAACGTAAAACATTTTACGCAAACGCTTTAATTCTAAGATGTGGAGCCGCCCACACCGGCGCGCGTGCGCGTGAGTTGGCAGGCTATTCTTGCGTGAAAATAAAGACACCAAGCTTGTTGGCGACCAGGACGTCCATTTTACCGTCCTTGTTGATGTCGCCAGTAGTGACCTGGGTGCCGACACCGCTGTTGTTGTCGATGAGGTGAGCCACAAATTCAGCACCGCCCTTGCCGTCCCGTTTCAATTCAAACCAGTACAGCACGGGAGCCGCATCCGGCTCTTCGTCCTTGAATGGACCGTGCGCCCAGCGGCGTTTGCCTGTCACCAGATCCATCAGGCCGTCGCCATTGATATCGGCGAGCTGCATCGAGTGCAGCTGCGAAAATTTGACCTGCTGCGGGTTTTCCTCGGGGGTTGAACCCATGATCTTGTGCTCGGTAAAAGAACCGTCCTTGTTATTTTCAAACCAACCCAGCCCGTAGCCGTGGCCGTCGTAGGCGGTGATGACATCGTTGCGACCATCTCCGTTCACGTCATAGACAAGCATGTGCGAGCCGCCGCGAGCGCCCGGTGGGGAAAATGCCACGGGATGGAAAACCCAGTTGGAATCCTCCTTGGTGTCTTTCGGTTGTTCCCTCCAACCTTCGCGATCCAAGATATCCACGCGTCCGTCCCCGTTCACATCGCCCGCCCCGTACCCGTGGGTGTAGCGGAAATATTTTTCGTCGTTCTCGGGGGATTTGGGTGTGATGGGACGGAACCGGGCTTTTGCAAGTGGATTGGTCCAATCTACTTCGGCGTACCCGAGCTGCCCGCCGCCCTTGCCTCTCGCAGAGGCGGGTTTGTTTGGATCGCTGGAGTGAACTAACAGCTCCGGTTTCCCGTCGCCATTCACGTCCTTAAGATCGGGTGATTCACCATCGGCCACGTCGAAAATAGGGTGCTTTGCCCAGTGTTCTTCTTTGCCCTTGGGATTGATGTAGAGAAGCGCAGGTTCTCCGGGCAAACCGTACACGAGAATGTCCGCCCAGGAGTCCTGGTTGAAATCGTAGGTGTAGCAGAGGAAGTAGTCCGAATAGCCCTTAGCAGGATCGTAGGGAGTTTTAGTCGGCCCGCTCGCATTTTCACTTGGAGGAGTGAAAGCGGTTTTGCGTTTGAAATCCGGCCCGAACCAGAGGTAGCAGCCAGCCGTCATATCGAGATGCCCGTCATGGTCGAAGTCCGCGAAATTGCATCCCTCTGCGACGAACTCTTCGGTGAGCACATGCTTTTTGAATTTCACGTCGGCAGCGCTTCCGAGGGATGCGCTGAGGAGAATCATGGCGATGAGCAGGGGGCGGTTCATAGGCGTATGAGAGGTGATGAGGAGTGTATCAAAGAAGCACGGCGCTCCGTATCAAGACCAGAAAGGCTTTACGGGTACGAGCTGAGAAAGGGAACAACTTTCGTGTGGATCAGGTGCAAGCCAACAAGGAGATTTTTGAAAATCAACGGGACAGCTCCGCGAGGGTGCGCCCTGCGATGGGTTGGCTTAGGGATTGTCAAATACGTTCTGATGGTGGATGATTCTCCCCTTGGACTGCTGCGTAATGAGCGCACACGGACCGTTCGTTTGAGGGGAACCGTCTGAAAAATGCGTGTTTATGCGGCAATAAGTGCCTTATGGTGTAACGGTAGCACAGCAGATTCTGAATCTGCTTGTCTAGGTTCAAATCCTAGTGAGGCAGCCATGTTCGACCTGAGCGACATCAGTGACGACATCAGCGACATCAGCACGCGCGCCGAATTCTTGCGCGACACGAGCCTCCCGAGACGTCGCAGTTCCAGCCGCGCAGCTTCCAGCGATCGGCCGCCAACTATCGGTTGCCCGAGATTTTCCTAAAACAGTTCCCCGCTTCGCTTCGGCTCGGACATGCCCAGCTTCCGATACGTTGGCGCGAGGGCGACGCGCCCCTGCGGAGTCCTCTTGAGATAACCTTGCATGATCAGATAAGGCTCGTTCACATCCTCAAGCGTCCCAGCATCTTCCCCGATCGCAACAGCGAGCGAGTTCAACCCCACCGGG
>JBILLC010000279.1:0-4027 GCA_044376275.1 Chthoniobacteraceae bacterium
CGCGGCCCTCGTTTCCGGCTGCCTGCCGAAACCATCCGCGACGCATTCCTCTTCAGTGGCGGGATTCTCTCGAACAAAATTGGAGGTGCACCGGTGAATCCTTACGAAATGAGCGAAGCGTTCCGGCCATCGGCCGCAGACAAAGGTGAGGGCACGCTGCGACGAAGCCTCTATACGCGCTGGAGGCGGACATCACCACCGCCTGCGATGATGGCATTCGATGCGTCCCGTCGCGCGGTTTGTTCGGCGAAGAGAGAACGCACCAACACTCCCTTGCAGGCGCTGATTTTGCTCAACGGCCCCCAATATGTGGAAGCCGCACGGGTGGTCGGAGAGAGACTGCAATCCAGCTTTGGCTCGGATTTACGCGCAATGACCGAAGAGGCTTTCATTTTGTGCCTGAGTCGTTATCCGGACGAGAAGGAATACAGCATTGCGGCGGCGCTCTATATGGAGCAACTCGCCCACTTCAAACTACATCTGGAGGAGGCGGAATCTTTGCTCTCCCTCGGAAGCGTGCCGAGGAGGGCTGGCTTGCCGCCCGCAGAAACTGCAGCGGCTACAATCCTTGCGCAAGCCCTGCTCAATCACGATGGATCAGTCGTAAAACAGTGAGTTGTCCTATGATCTCAGCAATTTCAAAAACAGAGTCGGTTTCGTTGTTACCCCGGCGCCATTTTCTATCACAAATGGGAATGGGACTTGGTGGCATCGCATTCGCCGACTTGGTGCGCAGGGAATCAGCACAAGCTTCTCTCACGGGCGATCAGGCTGCAGCCGAGCGTGCAATCCTAAAACAGGCTTCTCACTTCGCCCCAAAAGCGAAGCGAATCATTTACCTGTTTATGTCCGGCGGTCCATCGCAGATCGACCTCTTCGACTACAAACCGCTTCTAAATAAGCGCCACGGTGAGGAACTGCCTGATTCGGTACGCGGCACACAGCGGCTCACCGGGATGTCTGGCAACCAATCTTCCATACCGATGGTCGGCTCCCCTTTTGAGTTCAAACAGCACGGGCAGTCCGGCACATGGGTAAGCCAGCTCCTTCCAAACACGGCTGCGATGGCAGATCAAATTTGCGTGATCCGGTCAATGTTTACCGAATCCATCAACCACGGACCTGGAGTCACTTTTTTCCAAACCGGCTCACAGATTCCGGGACGCCCGAGCATGGGCGCATGGGTGAATTACGGACTGGGCAGCGAGAACAGCAATCTGCCGGGCTTTGTGGTGCTCATCTCCAAAGGGAAAGGTGGCCAGCCACTGGGAGCTCACTTGTGGGGCAGCGGCTTTTTGTCTGCGGACCAGCAGGGCATCCAGTTCCGGCCCTCGAAAGACCCGGTTTTGTACCTCAACAATCCACCGGGAATCAGCGCAAATAGCCGCAGGCTGATGCTAGACAAGCTGGCGCAACTTCACGCACATCGGATGGAGCAGACGCCAGACCCGGGCATTCAAGCACGAATCTCAAACTACGAAATGGCATTCCGGATGCAGACAAGCATCCCGGAGGCGACCGATTTCACGAACGAAACCGAGGCAACCCTTGATTTGTACGGTGCTGACTCGCGTTCACCGGGGAGTTTTGCTGCGAACTGCCTACAAGCCCGAAGACTCGCAGAGAGCGGAGTGCGTTTTATCCAGCTCTATCATCAGGACTGGGATCACCACGGAGGACTTCCCTCAGCATTACCGAAGCTTTGCAGGGAAACCGATCAGGCTTGTGCAGGACTACTAATCGATTTGCAACAACGCGGAATGCTCGACGACACACTTGTTGTTTGGGGAGGTGAATTCGGAAGAACCAATTATTGCCAAGGCAAACTCACCACGAACTTCGGCCGCGATCATCACCCGCGCTGCTTCACCGCATGGATGGCGGGAGGAGGAATCAAGGGTGGAACTGTGTACGGTGAGACCGACGAATTCGGTTACAACGTCGCCAGCGACGGCGTGCATGTGCACGATTTTCAAGCCACCATTCTACACCTGCTTGGAATCGACCATGAGGCGCTGACGTACAAGTTCCAAGGCCGCCGATATCGACTCACAGATGTTCACGGCAAATTGGTGAAAGGGTTGCTCGCCTAGCAAACCGCACAAGCGCGCCACACTCCACCTCGCCCGAACACCTTCTCCCCTCTCCTCCCGCAGTCTGGATTTTTGAACCATGAAGAACACAACGTGGAAACTCGCGCTCGCAACTTCAATCATTACACCTCTGATCGCCCAAGGGCAGCAGGCCGATGAATTCAAGGACGGGGGGAATCTCACGCCGAAAATCACCAAACGCACGGAGGCGGAGGAAAAAGTCTTTTTAGACGACGTAAAGGTTCCGGATTTGTTCCAAGTCACATTGTTCGCAGCACCACCTGCAGTGAACTATCCGGTGTATGTCGCGGCAGCGCCAAATGGCGATCTGTACGTTTCAAGCGATGGGAATGGTTCCATCGGGCGCAAGCCGCATCGCGGAAGGATTCTAAGACTGCGCGATAGTGATGGGGATGGGCGCGCCGACGAGGTGAAAGAGTTCGTCAAAGATGTTGATTCGCCGCGAGGGCTTGTCTGGGACCACGACCGGCTGTACCTCATCCATCCACCGGATGTGAGCGTCTACATCGACAGCAACCAAGACGGAGTTGCCGATTCGGAGAAAACCATTATCAAGGGCATCGCTTTCGGATTTGCAGACCGCCCAGCGGACCACACAACCAACGGTCTCACCCTGGGCATTGACGGCTGGCTGTATGTGGCGGGTGGCGATTTCGGCTTCATGGAGGCAGTGGGCACCGACGGCAGGCGCCTACAACACCGCGGCGGCGGGGTGATTCGATTCAGGCCTGACGGTTCCGGCTTGGAACTGTTCGCAACCGGCACCCGTAACATCCTCGGAACGCCCGTCAGCCCGCTCCTGGACATTTTCGCGCGGGACAATACCAACGACGGCGGCGGATGGGATGTCCGCTTTCACCATTTCACGGGTTTTGAGGACCACGGTTACCCGCGCCTTTACAAGAATTTTGGGACTGAGCACATCGCCCCTCTTGCCGATTACGGCGGCGGTTCAGGATGCGGGTCTGTGTACCTCAGCGAGCCGGGGTTTCCGAAGGAGTGGAACCATGCTCCGATGACCTGCGACTGGGGCACTGGCGCGCTTTGGAGACACTCAGTCGAGCCGGCGGGCGCAACTTTTGTTGAGAAAGCGCCCCCACAAAAGTTTATCGCCATGACTCGACCGACCGATGCTGATGCGGATGGGATGAGCGCCGTCTATCAAGCCAGTTGGAAGGGCGCCACATTCGACTGGGCAGGCACCGATCCGGGATTCATCGTGCGTGTGACTCCGAAGGGATACATTCCGGAGCCGCTCCCGAATTTCGAAACTCTTGGTGATACCCAACTGATTCAGATGCTTGCATCCGAGAGCCAAGTGCGTTCCATGACTGCGCAAAGAGCCCTCATCAGACGTGCGAATAACCCGAGCATCATCGAAGGTCTTGTCGCATTCGCTGCGAATCCAGTGCAGCCGCTCCAAGCCCGGGTTGCGGCGCTCTACGCGATTGCTCAGAGAGGCATCAACCAAAAAGAGCCCAAGCCCGCGGTAAAAGCCATCACATCGCTTGCGAGCGACACCTTGCTTCTCCGCTTTGCGGCGCGAGCTCTCGGAGATTTTTTTGATCAAGCCGACAGCGTTCAAATGGAATCAGGCGTTGGCGTCATCCTCTCGAAAAGCATCTCAAGCACTGATCACCGTACCGCTCTTGAGGGCATGGTCGCTGCCACACGGTTGAACCGTGCCGATCTGGCTTCAATCATTGGCAAACAACTCGGTGCAAAAGATTCAGTGCTTCAGCACACCGCCTTTCAGTGTCTTTCGAAACTTGGAGCATTCACTGAGTGCTTTGAAGTGGTTGACTCACTTGGCGCGTCTGAATTGCAGCGCGCTGGTGCGTTTCTCGCACTGATGCGGATTCACAAAGCAGAGGTGGTTGACGGACTGATCAAGCGCTTGGCCAATGAACAGG
>JBILLC010000281.1:0-4017 GCA_044376275.1 Chthoniobacteraceae bacterium
ATCCAACAGATCCTTGCAGTTCGGAGCCAGCCTCTTTCGCGTATCTGGTTTTTGGATAGCTATCGATGAGGTGAGCCTCGAGCAGCGCCGCTTTGACGTAGCGCCAGCAGCTGGAGCGGGAATGTGCTCCAGCACGGTCGGCCGCGATCTGCGCCGCCTCAAGCATCCGCTTGTCATACCGGAAGTTAGAGGATTGCGGGCCGAACAGGGAGCGCAGCTCCGGTTTGACGGCTTCACCATGGTCCGAGCCGAAAAGCGAGTAGCTGGCGTGAAGCGAGCAATTACAACTGAGTATGAAAGTTAGGGTGGCGATGAAAATGATTCGCATTCTCGGAAGGCGTCTTCTCTCTGGGATGAACGAGCGCGCAGGTTATCCATCGACGCGACTGGGTCAACTAACTTTTAGTTAATATTTTGCAAACATTTTGCCTTTTGACATCAAACGCAAGCTGTTGATGACAACAATCAAAGTGCTTCCCTCGTGTCCTAAAATCCCAAGAGTGAGCGGAACCGACCCTGTCAAAGCCAATGCCAGAAGGACAAGCAGGACCCCGAGCGAAATACAAAGGTTCTGTAGGATCACCCTCCTCGCCCGGAAGCTGAGGTCGTAGGCGACCAGGAAGTTTTCCAATCGGTCGTGCATCAGGACAAGATCTGCCTGTTCCAAAGCTGCGTCAGATCCCCGAGCTCCCATCGCCACCCCCACATGGGCCGCCGCAAGGCTGGGGGCGTCATTGATTCCGTCCCCGATCATTGCCACCCGGTGGCCCTCCCGTGAAAGCCCGGAGATGAAAGCCAGTTTTTCCTCGGGTTTGAGCTGGGCCCTGATTTCGCCCACCCCAAGAACTGCTTTAAGGTGTGCAGCTGATGCCGCCCGGTCCCCGGTAAGCACCACGGTTTTGAGGCCACGCCTGTGGAGCGCCGTCACGGTATCTGCGGCAGCTGGTCGGATATCGTCCCGGAGGCTGAGCTTGCCGACAAGCGGCCGCATCTGTCCGCCGACGCAAGAGAGCCAAACTTCCGAGGTTTGGATGGCAGCTGCATCCGCGGCGCCCCCAATGGATTCCGCGTCGGAGGGTTCAAGCGCCCATTCCCTGCGTCCGAGCCGGATGCGCAGCCCTGTCTCCGGCGATTCCGCCTCAAGGCCCAAACCCGTGAGGGAGGCAAATCTTGTAAGAGGTCGCTCGGCGAGCTTGTGGCGTTTGCCATACTCAGCAATGGCCCGCGCGAGTGGGTGAGTAGAGAGGCGCTCCAGCGCGAACGCCCATTCGCCGACCTCCAGTTCGCGTCCCGGAGGAAAGCTTTCCACCTTCTCAACGCGCAACTCACCGGTGGTAAGTGTGCCCGTTTTGTCCATCGCGACAATATCGATCGCCGCGAGTTGCTCTACGGCGGCGCCGCCTCGGAACAAAACTCCCTGTCGAGCCCCGGCGGCGATTGCCGCGAGAATGGCCGATGGAATTGAAAGCACCAGTGCGCATGGAGACGCGACCACCAGCAAGGTCATCGCGTGATAGAATGCGCTGTTCTGCGCTGTGGATGATGCGAACGCCGACATGTGGCGAAAATGCCACCAGTAAAAAAACATACCTGCCGTCAGCGAAAGAATCCCGATGGTGTAGCCGCTCCCGAATCGATCGGTGAAGCGCTGTGAGGGCGCCTTTTGTTTCTGTGCCTCCTGAATGAGCCTGATGATTTTACGAAGCGCGCTCTGCTCTGCAATCCGCGTCACTCCGACATCAACCGCACCCCAAAGATTGAGAGTGCCTGCCATGATCGAATCGCCTGGTTGCTTTTCGATCGAAATGGATTCGCCGGTTAGCGCCGACTCATCCGCCGCCGTTGTACCTCTCACAATTTCGCCGTCGACTGGAAAAAGTGCGCCGGGAAGAATGCGGATGCGTTGGCCGATCTGAAGCGATTCCACCGCTACTTCCACCTCAGAACCGTCCGGTGTAATGAGCGTTGCCTTCTTGGGTGCAGAATGTATCAGCGCCCGGATTTCGCGCTGGGTGCGCTCGAGTGCGAAGTGTTCCAGCGCGCCGGCGAACGAAAACAAAAAAAGCAGGACTGCTCCCTCGGTCCACTGGCCGATAGCGGCCGCCCCTGCGGCGACCGCGAGCATGAGAAAATGCACATCGATGCTGCGCTCGCGCAGTTTATCGATGGTCTCTGCCGCGGCAAACCAGCTGCCAGCCATATATGCGAGTGCATAGAGAAGGTTTGCTGTCGTTTGGTGAGGAACAAACCATGCGATCGCGGCAAAGCAAGCGCTAGCCAGAGCGGCTCCAAGTTGATAGCGCCATTCACCCTCGATCGAGTCAGAGGACGGCGGCGAAAGTTCGCGCTGTGTGATCCTTAGCCAGCATGTCTGGCACTCTGCCGGCTCCATCGGCGGTCGGACGAAATCACTCATGCACGCTTTTGGATGGTCTGCTATTGAGTCCTGACGTTTTCCTTGATCGGTTCTAGAGGAGCGCGTGGTCTATCGCCGTGAGTCGTTTCCTGCGCTGGCCTAGTTGCGGAATGCAAGCGATGAGTGCTTGGGTGTACGCGTGCTGGGGATTTCGCAACACGTCCTCGGTGCGGCCCTCTTCTACCACCTTGCCGCGGAACATTACCGCGACTCTATCTGCGATTCCGCCGATGATGCCGAAGTTGTGGGTGATAAGCATCATGGCCATGCCTGTCTGAGCCTTGAGCGTCCGGAGTTGGTCAAGAATCTGCGCTTGAATGGTGACGTCTAATGCTGTGGTGGGTTCATCAGCCACAAGCAACTGCGGCCTGCACGCGAGCGCCATCGCGATCATCACTCTCTGCTGCATGCCGCCTGAAAGTTGATGCGGATAATCATGCATCCTGCCTCTCGGATTCACGATGCCAACCATATCGAGGCAGCGCTCCACCTCAGAATCAATGCTTGAAACATCGCTGCGATGCAGTCGAATCGCCTCTGCAATCTGGGTATGAATAGTGAAAACCGGATTCAGGGAAGTTGATGGTTCTTGGAAGACGTACGCAATTTTGCCGCCGCGCAACTTTCGTAACGCGCCCGCCTCCATCTTTAGTACATCCGTCCCATCAACGAGGATTTCACCCGTCGAGTAGACTGCAGGCGGCTCGGGCAGCAGACGCGTGAGAGAAAGCCCCGTTACACTCTTGCCGCTGCCGCTTTCGCCTACGATGGCGACCGTCTCACCCTTCGCAATCGACAGATTCATGCCGCGCACGGCCTGCACCCTGTCGGGGCCCCGGCCGAAGTCTATGGATAGGTTTTTAATTTCAATCATGGCTGTCTGTGCGTTCCTTGTCGGTTCAATGGAATAGGGGATTCCAAATGCGTGTTAGCCCTGGCGCGGATCGAAGGCACGTCTAAGCGAGTCGCCAAAAATATTAAGTGAAAGAACAAGCAAAAAAAGCGCGGTTGCAGCGGAGGTGAGGTTCCACCATACCACCGGATCCCGCGACAATTCGGAGCGGGACGCGTCGATCATGCCGCCCCAGCTCGCGGTGCCGATCGGGGCGCCCACTCCAAGGTAACTCAGCACAGCTTCGGTTAGCACCAACCCGGAAAAGCCCAGCACGAATTTGATGACCACAAGATGCATGACGTTCGGCAGAAGATGGCGTGTGATGATTTTCCAATCCGATTGCCCCATCGCTTTGGCTGCAGCGATGTAAGGCTTTTCGATCTGCCGGAGAGTCTCGCCGCGAATCAAGCGCGCAAGTCCCACCCAACCCGTAATGCCCAAGGCGAGTGACATGGTTCCAAGCCCTTTACCAAGCACCATCAATATAGCGACAAGCATGAGAATCTCCGGGACCGATGCGATTGTGCTGTAAAGGTACTGAATCAGATCGTCTACCCAACGCCTGTAGTATCCGGCCAAGATTCCAAGCAGCACACCAATTGGTATGTAAATCATGCTGGTGAGTCCCCCGATGATCAGGGCGGTTCGTGTGGCACGTAGAGTCTGCACGAGAGTATCCCGGCCGAGGGTGTCGGTTCCTAGCAAG
>JBILLC010000320.1:0-3712 GCA_044376275.1 Chthoniobacteraceae bacterium
GGGCACCTCCCAACATTGATTCCACCGATTGGTCACAGACTTCGATTTGTCTGCACCCATCATGGCACCTCCAACCTCATGAATGATGGATCCTCCTGGTTCGATTGCTTTGGTGCCATCGGCTTGCGGTTTTTGCGGGTGGCCACCAATTGCCTCGATGATCCTCGCGAACGTGGCCTGCATGTGTGCAGCCTGTTTCGTCTCATGCTCCGACCATTTCCAATGAAAGCGCAGGACAGGAATACCCCATTTATCTTTGACTTCCGGATCCAACTCACAAAAAGAATTCTTGTTGGGAATCATCTCACCTCGCCCAGCAAAACTGATGGCCGCGCCATATTTCCTGCGAACTTCCTCCTTGTAACTCCGTCCGTATCCCGGCGCTGCTTGGCCGACCCCGAGGCCGGGCATCCTGCGGCCCGTCGAGAATTCGATATGGTAGCCCCGGGCAAACCCTAGTTTGCTTGCATCACGATAAAGCCACCACGGGATGTAAACGTGGGAACCGGCACCTTCCTCGTTGTGGACAGGCATGTTCTCGAAGGCCGGCACTGTGCCGCTTAATTTGGTGCCGACGGTGTCCATGATGTACCGGCCAACCAGACCGGAACCGTTTGCGAGACCATCGGGAAAGAGTCGTGACTTTGAGTTCAGAAGGATGCGCACGGTTTCACCCGAACTGGCTGCTAGAATAACGGCACGCGCCTTCACTGTCCGTTCCATGCCGGTGGCTTTGTCGATGTAAATGACGCCATTGGCCTTGCCGTCTTTTCCAATGGTGACCTCACGGGCGTGGGCGTTGCAGACAATGTCGAGGTTGCCCGTCGCTAACGCCGGAGGCAAGTGGACCGTGGTGGACTGATAGTTCGCTTTGATGGAGCAACCGCGTCCACAGTCTGTCGCCCAAAAGCAGGCCGAGCGCTCTTGCATGGCCTTGGCGATGATTCCTTGGGCGGTAGGATTGTTGGGGTGAAGGCGGGCTGGAAAGTTCACATGATCCTGTCGGGTGGACAGGATTGCCCGGTGGATGGGAATGACGGACATTCCATCTTTAGCAATGTGCTTTTTGACGAAAAGCTCGCCGGCGCGTGCTTTGGGCGGCGGCAGGAGGGTTCCGTTGGGGGAATCAGGTGTGTTTTCAAGGCCCTCATTCGAGCCATAAACACCGACCAGCATCTCAACCAAGTCGTAGTACGGCGCGATCTCCTCGTAGGCCAGAGGCCAGTCGAATCCGAGACCATCGCGCGAGTAAGGCTTGAAATCATAAGGACCATTTCGAAGCGAGATGCGACCCCAGTGATTGGTGCGACCACCAAGCATTCGTGCGCGCCACCATTCGAAACGCTGAGCGGGATCCGAGGAAGCTTGGGTGTAAGGTTCCCCGGGAACGTCCCAGCCTCCATCCACGGTGGCATCGTGAAAGCCGAAAGGCTTTTCGTGGGTATTCATCCCTCGCAAAGGAGCGTCCGCCTTTGACTGAAACATCGGAGTCTCGGTGATTGGATCGTAGTTTCGACCAGCCTCGAGCATGAGGACTTTGACTCCGTTCATGGTCAGCGTGTAGGCGGATTGGCCGCCTCCGGCACCAGAACCGACGACAATGACGTCGTAGATGGGTTTGAGTTCTTTTTCAGTGATAATCGGCATGGGGTGACTGGGGATGCGGTCGCAACGATTCGATGTTGTCGAAGAATGCTCCCGTCTTTAAAAGCTGAAAATCGCAATCGACACCGGGTTGTTGAGCGTCAAAGGGCCGAAGCGCGGCGCGATGCCGAAGCGCAGCGCGTTGTCCAAGTCGGTAAGACATGAGAACTTCACTGTCAGTGATTAAAGTGACTGTCTGGCGCGCTCTCGCGCGTTCGGTCGCTCAAGAGCTCATCCACTGTCTCGGTCGCCAAAGTGGGCAATCTGAGAATCTCTTCCGATGTGCCAGCGAGCGCTCCCACGTGACCATACCGTGCGCGTGTTGCAGGAGCGGGGCAAAAGCGTCTTTTTTTTGGAGCGGCCGCTTGCCAATCAACAGCATTAGGGCGTTGCTTCGAGGCATCTCAAGCTGGTGTAAACGCGAACGTCCCGGGAACTTGGAGTTTTGCCTGCATCGACTTGTTCGCCAACTGGACCCGGGGGAGAGTCGAAGATGTGGGGTCGTACTGATATTTTTGTTCGCAGCACCATGCCCGGGATACTAGTGTTTTGGTTCAGCGCAAAAAGCCGGATGGATCGGTGCGTTTAAGCTACTGCGGCGGCGAGTTGTTGGCGTTGATGTTTGCGGATTTTTCGAGCGGCTTCCAGCTTTAGGTCGCGTTGCTGGAAGATGGAGCAGTGGCGGTTGGCAAGACGATCAGCTGGAGCGATATAGCCAATCGCGCTGTGAAGTCGGACTTGGTTGTAATGATCTACGAATGTTTTGGTAATGCGCTTGGCATCATCGAGAGTCAGCGGGGTTTTGGTTCGGATAGCCTGTTCTTTTAGAGTGCGGTGAAAACGTTCGATCTTGCCGTTGCTCTGAGGGTAATGGGGCGAGGTAAAGACATGAGAGGTTTGGAAGTGGCGGATGAAGGCTTTGAAGTCTTTGGCCACGAACTGGGAGCCGTTGTCGGTTATGATGCGCGGCCGGAAGCCGGGGTATACTTCGTGAGCCCGTTGAAGAACGATCTCTGCATCGGCTTCCTTCATTGCGGGCCGAATGTCCCACGAAAGGACGGCTCGGGAGCAGCCATCAAGGACTGAACAGAGGTAGTAAAAAGTGCCGGCGATGTTGATGTAGGAGAAATCGACATGCCAATGCTCGTGGGGTTGGATGGGTTGAACAAAGCCGGTTCCTTTCTTGGTTGGTTTGAGGTTCCAAGGCTGAAGCAGGCCTGCGTCCTTAAGTACGCGGTAAGTGGTTGAGGGGCTGACAGCAACCAAGTCACGATCAAGCATCATAAAAGTCAGGCGGCGATAGCCTTCAAGCGGGTACTCGCCGGCAAAGTCTATGATGGCTTGGCGCTCACGCGGGGTAATGCAGTGATCACGTGGAATCAGTGCGTTATGTTCGTTGGCGCGGCCATAGCGCTCACGCCAATTATGGAATTTGCGAGGGGAGAGCCCGATCCACGCCAAAAGCCGCGCACAGACCACTCCGGTAAGAGTGGCATAGTGGCGCACGAAGTCGCAGACCTGATCGCGTAGATCATGAGGCACCCAGAGGCTTTTCAGCTCTCCCCAATCTGCTTTTTTGCGCGGATAAAGTCCTCCATGATTTCAGCGATGACCTCGTCCTTGCGTTTGAGCCTGGATTCCAGGGTTTCAATTTTCTTCTCCGCTGCGATGCTTTTGGTCTCGGTTCGGGGGGAACTGAAAGCGGCCGCACCGTTCTCGAAGAACGTGCGTTGCCATTGGTAGAACAAGGTGGGGTGAATCCCTTCTCGTTCACAAATCTCTGAGACGGCTTTTCCCTCAAGCAGATGCAGTCGCAGGATGCGGACTTTCTCTTCGGGACTGTACTGGCGGCGTGGTTTCTTTTCCATATGTGGCGGTTGAATTGCCGCCACCGCTTCTAGCTTAACACCTCACTCCATTCCGGCTTTTCCAGCTGAAGCAAAACAAACACGATGCCGAGCTGCTTCCCGCTCGCATCAAAGGCCGCCACATGATTTTCCAACGTTTTGTAGTTCCCTCGATGACGTTCGTCTTTCGTTGAGTGCTGCAAAAGCGTCCGATGAAGCTG
>JBILLC010000282.1:0-3984 GCA_044376275.1 Chthoniobacteraceae bacterium
ACGCACAGGCAGGGCCTCAAATTTTTGAACCTGCGAAAGGATTCCAGCGAGCTCACTGAGCCCTTCAAACCGCCTTTCCAGATTTTTGGCGCGCAAAATCTCCCTGAGCCGCTCCAAGTCTTCTCCCTTTGCGTCTTGGGGCGAGACGACCGTTGGCGCGGCGTTTAAAAGACGGAGCCGAGCGGCGCATATCCCGCCGAGTTCTGACAGCCGCCCATTCACTGCGTCAGCCGCCTGATTGAGGGAGGCGATCCGCGCGCTCAAATCCGCTATGGTCGCCTGAAGTCGCCCCTGTTCCTGGGCCGCTTTCGCGATATTCAGTCTGCTCTGGCTTGCCGCATCTTCCGCCGCGGCCACGTTCGCAGCCAGCTTCTCCTCCTCGATCGCCTCGAGGCGCTCAGTCTCGCTTTGCTCGGCTGACAGGCGGGCCGCCTCGGCCTTCAAATGCGCGAGCTGGGATCCAGCCCTTACCGACGAACGGAACTGCCAAACCAACAAACCATTGGATAAGAGAAAAATAGCGATCGCAATTCTGAGGGGCATGGCTGGGTGGCTGCGCAGATTGTGAAAGATGAATTAGCGCAATATCAAGCCGTTGCGGCGGTTCAACGAGCTTGGCCTCAAACAACAGCACAACGCCGACGCCTCCACGCCTCCACGCCTCCAAGTCATGGATGCGGGCACCTATGCAATGCGCGTGGATAACGTCGAAGGCTGTCTGAACATGCATTCCGCGACTCTGCGCGTTGGACATGCGAGTACTTTCGCAGCACCGCCAAGCGGCTTAAGTATGATGGCCGGCGCTTCGCTCAACTCCATCTGCGGTACCTCCTCTTCAACCGATCATACGAATGCTCCGTGATTTGACGGAATTGGCATGTGTCAATGAGCTTCAAGCCGCA
The DNA here is from genome assembly GCA_044376275.1 of Chthoniobacteraceae bacterium. Classification (GTDB taxonomy): domain Bacteria; phylum Verrucomicrobiota; class Verrucomicrobiia; order Chthoniobacterales; family Chthoniobacteraceae; genus Chth-196. Next base: position 903 of record JBILLC010000282.1, read on the forward strand.
TTTCTTGATTTCCCAAAGAACCCGGATGATTTGTTCTACACCGAGCGTCACCCGGATTGCTGCTCTACGGGTTTACCGCAGACTTAACTCTCCTGGCTGTCGAGTTTTTGGAGGCCAGACCACGAGTCTCCTAGCCGGATTGATCACACCTGCTGGCGTGACCCGCGAAACTTTGTGCTCGCCACGGTGTTCGGGCGTTGGCGACAAGTGTAAGCCTTCCCGTAATCCCCCTGGGAAACGGTCAACCCCCGCATATCACACCTATGATCCGCATACTCCTCCCCCTCGTGTTTGCTTCGCTACTGCTCGCGGGCGCTTCACAAGCAGCCATCCAGGCCGGCAAACAGCCGAACATCTTGTTCATCCTCACCGACGACCAAGGCTTTGGAGACATTTCCGCGCACGGCAACCCCGTTCTCAAGACCCCGAATCTGGACAAGCTTCGCAGCGAGGGACGAAATTTCTCTGACTTTCACGTGAGCCCGACGTGCGCGCCAACCCGCAGCGCGCTCATGACAGGCCGTCACGAATTCAAGAATGGAATCACACACACCATCCTTGAGAGAGAGCGGATGACTTTGAGCGCGACAACCATTGCCCAAAAACTGCAGTCAGCGGGTTACGCCACTGGCATCTTCGGAAAGTGGCACCTCGGCGATGAAGACGATTATCAGCCGAACAAGCGCGGGTTCAGCGAAGTGTTTATCCACGGCGCGGGAGGCATCGGTCAGATTTTTCCAGGCTCGTGCGGCGATGCGCCTTCAAACAAATACTTCGACCCCTTCATTCTGCACAACGGCAAGTTCGAAAAGACGAGCGGCTATTGCACGGATGTTTTTTACCAGCAAGCAACCGAGTGGATGAACGCACAGCGCAAAGCCAACAAGCCATTCTTTGCTTACATCCCGTCAAACGCGCCCCACGGTCCATATATCGCGCGGCCAGAAGACAAAGCTCTGTACGAAGGCAAAGGGTTGAAGCCAGACACCGAAAATTTCTTCGGGATGCTTCACAACATTGATCAGAACGTTGGGAAAATTCTATCGAGTCTTGAGTCGTGGGGCATCGCAAAGGACACGCTCGTTGTGTTTATGAACGACAACGGCGGGACAGCAGGAGTTCCGGTATTCAACGCCGAAATGCGCGGAAGCAAAGGCAGCGCTTGGATCGGAGGGACGAGGGCAAATTCGTTTTGGCGCTGGCCAGGCACGATTGAACCAGGAGATTGCAAAGCGCTTTGTGCTCACATTGATTTTTTCCCGACCCTGGCAGAGATCGCAGGAATAAAACTTACGACTGAACTTAAAACGCAAGTTGAAGGCAGAAGCCTTGTGCCGCTTCTAAACGATCCGAAAGCGGTGTGGAACGACCGGCATCTGTTCACACATCAGGGCAGATGGGCGCGATTTTCTGATCCGAATCTTTCCAAGTATCACATGACCTCGGTCCGAAACACCCGGTGGGCGATGGTCAGCGAGGCGGGTGGCGCAGAGCCGAAGTGGGAGTTGTTTGATCTGACGAAGGATTACAGCCAGAAATATAACGTCGCCGGCGAGCACCCAGAGATCGTCAAAGAACTCAGCGCGGCGTTCGAAAAATGGTGGGAGGGTTGCCTGCCGCTGATGGTGAATGAAAAAGCGGTCGGACCCAGAATCAATCCGTTTCAGGAACGCTTTTACGCCCAATTCGGGGGTTCACCGACCGCTGAGGATCTCGCAAAGATGGATCCAGCCCGGTCGATGGAACCCGGAAAACGAGCGCCAAAGAAGTAAATCCTGCCATCCCGTCCGAGGCTCCGCGACGGTTACGTCGACCTGGCGCCTTGTCCGCAAGAGGGCCCGCGGCAGCAGCGAGTGCCGGAGGTTTTTTCAAGAACCAGACCCTTGCGAGGGGTGAAGATTCATCACTTGTAAACCTCTTTCACAGCCCGCAAGAGTCGCACGCACCGACTGCACTAGGATTACACATACGGGAATGCTGATCTCGGAATGCTGATCTCAAACAGAAAATGAGAACCGTACTATTAGCACTTATCGCTCTCACCGCCTCCATCACCGCGGCTCCTCCGAATGTGATCCTGATTCTTGTCGACGACTTCGGTTACGAGTGCGTCACCGCCAACGGCGGGGAATCCTACCAAACCAAAAATCTCGATCGCCTGGCGGCTTCAGGAATCAGGTTTGAGAATTGTCATGTGCAGCCGCTTTGCACCCCGACGCGCGTCCAGTTGATGACAGGCCGCTACAACATCAAAAACTATGTCAATTTTGGCAGCCTGCTCCGTTCGGAGACAACATTCGGCAATCTGCTAAAGCAGGCCGGGTACGCCACCGGCATCTGTGGAAAATGGCAGCTGGGTCACGAAGAGGATTCTCCCAGGCATTTCGGCTTTGATGAATCGTGTCTATGGCAACACACCCGGCGACCACCGCGGTATGCCAACCCCGGGCTCGAATACAACGGACAGCAAAAAGATTTCCACAACGGCGAATACGGTCCTGCCCTCGTCAATGATTTCGCACTCGATTTCATCAAGCGCCATCAAAAGGAGCCTTTCTTCCTCTATTACCCGATGATCCTGACGCACGACCCCTTTCAGCCGACGCCGGACAGTCCGGATTGGGATCCAAAAACACACGGGGAATCGGCTCTCAAGGATGTGAAACACTTCGCGGAGATGACAGCGCACATGGACAAGCTCGTCGGAAGCGTCGTGGAAAAACTTGATGCGCTCGGACTCCGTGAAAACACGCTTTTACTCGTACTTGGGGACAATGGCACGCACCCCACTATCAAAAGCCAGTTTAAAGGCTGCGAGTATGTCGGCGGCAAAGGACACACCACCTCGAACGGGACGCACGTACCGCTTATCGCAAACTGGCCGGCCGTCATCAAGCAACCGGGCGTTTGCACCGACCTCATCAGCAGCACGGACTTTGTTCCAACGCTCTGCGACGCCATCGGAATGAAAACCCCAGCGAACGTCGATGGAGTGAGCTTTGCCGCGCAACTACGGGGTGAGCGTTCAAGTCCTCGGGAGTGGCTTTACTCCTGGTATTCGCCGCGATTGAATGCGAGCTCC
>JBILLC010000283.1:0-3979 GCA_044376275.1 Chthoniobacteraceae bacterium
GTGACCAACTCCTGCTCCTGCGTATTTTGACTAAACAAATAGTGCGACCCAAGGTTTGCAGCCCAGACCGGCGGCAAAGCCAGACCGAGAAACATCGCTGCCCGAAAGAAAGCGGGGGACAAACCGTCCAACCGCATTCCAAAAGCCTCATAGGGCAACCCACGCCCCCGCGCAAATCCGAGCGTTGCTCCTAAAATCAAGAGCATCAACATCAGATTCTCCATCAATTGCTCAATGCGGATGTCGCTTCCCGCCGCATTTTGCTTAAAAAACGAATTCAATCCACCCCATACAAAGTAGGCAGCCAAAACGCTGGCAAAAAGCAGGTCGGGCACGCCGAAAAACTTCACCTGCACCCGCCCGCCGAGCGCCCGAAGGCCAACCGCCACCGATGAGTAGTAAGCAGCCCCAGCGACCACCGGCGCCGCCAGCAAGAGCAGCAGAGGAATTGAATCGAGGGATGGAAGATTCATCAATAACCGGGGTCAAGGCATCAGTAATGGACTAAGGAAATAGAGCCTTCCACGGCGCGGAGATGCCTTCACGCCACCATCCACCTCGACCTGTACGCGCCCGCTTTTCAGAGGTGATTCCATCAAAAACCGAGCCAGCTTACCAAAATGAAAAGGCGACTCGTAGCGGATCAACCCCGCCCCAGGCGCATTCGAAAGCTCCCTCGCCTTCTGCAGGGCCTCCTCAAAACCTCCCAGAGCGTCCACCAACTTTTCACGCTTCGCGTCCGTGCCCGAGACGATCCGCCCATCGGCAACGCCATTGCGCAGATCAGCCTCATCAAGATTCCGCTCCCTCGCCACAATACCCACAAACCGATCATAGCTCTGGGCGATCAATCCCTGCACGTAGGCGCGCTCCTCGTCTGTAAGATCACGAGCCCCGTTTAGCATATCCTTCATCTTGCCGCTTTTGAAAGTCTCCATGGCCAGCCCCAGCTTCTCAAAAAGCTCTTTGTAATGAAGGCTTTGGATAATGACCCCGATCGAGGCGGTGATGGTCGTGTCGTGCGCAAACAAATAACTCCCTCCGCAAGCCACGTAGTACCCCCCGGACGCCGCAACGCTCATCATCACGACAACAACAGGCTTCACTTCCCGCGTCTTTCTAACAGCCTCATAGAGGATGTCTGACGCCGTCACCTCTCCGCCGGGAGAATCAATTTTCAGCAGCACCCCAGCAACGGTTTGATCCTCCCGGGCACGCCTGAGCTGCTGCACAAGATTTTCGTATCCAAATCCCTCGATGTCTGCTCCGTCCTCGGAGCCGATCACCCCGCTGAGCTCAATCAAGGCAATCCGACGGTCGCTGCCCGAAGCCTCCCCAGTCGCCATCTCGACAACCCTCTCCTCGAACTCGGGGAAATGCGGGCCCATCTTCACCGCACTCTGAATTTTACCCGATTTTGAGGAAAAAAACGAGACATTCAGGATCACGCTCAGAATTAACAACACCCCGAGCATCCCGGCGAGACAGCCAGACTTTTGATTACTCATAGAAGCCCGAAGGCTGACTCAGGCAAATCCAGCCCGCAAGCCCCCAAATCCCACAAAACCGCCGAATCCCCTCCTCAATGACCGCCCCGCAAACATCCCCGGGCCCGCCTACACTCAAATCACACCCAAACCAGCCAACTCATCCTCCAGAAGCTGGTGCTTCCCAGCCTGATATTGATGGGCACGAATCCCCTGACCCCTCGCCGCGCTGACGTTTTCAGACAAATCGTCGATAAAAAACACCGACTCAGCCCGAAGCCCGAACTTCTCCAGGGCGTGGGTGTAAATCCTCGAATCCGGCTTCATCAATCCCGCTTCATGGGAAAACACTCGGTCCTTGAAATGCTCGAACACCGCATACTCATTCAAAAAATACTCAGCGTGTAGGTTGTTGGTGTTGGAAAGCAGATAAAGGGAGAGCCGTGACCTCAACCGCTCCACTAGAGAGTGCATCTGCTGAATGGGCTCGAAAATCTCCTGCCACGCCCGAACCAACTCGGCACGTTCACCCCTGTATTCCAGCACTCTAATCGCCCGATCCAAGAAAGCGTCACCCGAAATTTTCCCGCTCTCAAGGTCCATTTTAAGGGGCTCCAATCTCGCGGAAAAATCCTCAGTCTTCACATCGCATAGCGGCGCGATCCGGGCCACGACCCGCCCGAAATCAAAACTAAGAAGAACATTTCCGATATCAAAAATAACAGCCTCAATCATGCGCTAATGAATTCCGTAAACCTCATGTGGTTCAACCTTAATTAAATGTACGCACCCCAAAAACAGGCTCGGTCACGCAGTCCTGGCCCGCCTTCCCCGCCGCCTCCCTCTCAATACGGCTTTTGATCCACTCCGCAGCCTCCCGGGCGGCTGCGGGCCGACTCAAGGCTGTCACATGGCGATGCATCTGGAACCATACCGATGCTCCATTTTCAAAAACATGCTCCAGTGTGGAAGCTACCACCTCATTGGTCGGACAAAACGCACCGCAGCCGTTTTGTAAAATCAACCGCGCATTTCCCTCCTCCTGACCCGGCAATATCTGCGTCAGGAGCATCGGCACCCGGGCAGCCAGCGCCTCTTGCACCATCGCGCCACCTGCTTTCCCAATCAATAAATGATGGGAACCCATGAGCCTAGCCACGTTTTCCACCCACCCCAGCACCTTCAATTCTTTGCCCATGCGCGACGCAAGATCGCCCAGACGCCGGCCCAACTCCTCGTCCTTGCCCACAGTCACACTCAACTCGATCCCGCCTTGACGCAGCAAGCGCTCCACCAAAAGAACCGCTCGCTCTCGCTGGCCATTGACCATGAACAAAACGCGCGGCAACCGGCCGTCTACCAGCGGATCCTCCGGCTTCAACCCCGCGTCAGCAAACCGCAGCGAAACAGGAAAACCACTCACCCAGACTTTTTCCCGAGGCACACCCGCAGCGATCAAGACACCCGCAGTATCCTCATTCGCGACACAAAACGCATCCGCACCGCACTGATACCACACCGAATTCACCGTGATCGAATCGGTGATCATGACATACGATTTCACCGGGCTAATCCCCGCCTCCAGCACAGCCGCTTGAAGGACATACCCGTAGACCGGATAAACGCTCACGACCACCTCAGGATTAAATGCAGCCAATGTACGCGCCAATTCGCGCTGCAGAGGCGAAAAAAAACGCGCCATCCAACGCACAATCGGCAACCTGTCCAGTACTGAATAGATCGCCGCCCACACTCTCGGTGCATTGTTAACCAGCCACAAATAATTCCGCCGCCGTTTCTGATAAAATTGTCCAAACGCCGGCTCAAAAAGATCCATCACCTGCGTTTGAACAATATCGCCCAGCGAGTCGAATCCCTCCTTCAAACCTCGCGCCGCCGCATTGTGTCCCTCACCGAATCCCGCCGTCAAAATTAACACGCGTATCATCGACTCCAAGCTGCGCTGCGCGCCGAATTTTTATCAATCTTGAAATCTGTAACAATTCAGCGACAACGCGGCGGCAAGCGCGTGAAACAAGCTTGAGGAAAAAGCGGGGACGCTCCTTAGTCCAAAAAATCACACTCCCTGTCGGCGTGTTCATCCAACAACTTTAAATAAAGAGCGCGGGGAATCTCGCGAGCCCCAAATGTCCTCAAATGAGGCGTCACCCATTGTAAATCCAGCAGCCCAAATCCGTTTTCGATCATGTGCTCTACAAGCCACACAAGCGTCACCTTCGACGCGTCCGTCGCACGGTGAAACATGGATTCACCAAAAAAAACACCCCCAAGCGAAACGCCGTACAAGCCACCGACCAATTGATCCTCCATCCAGGCCTCCACCGAATGGGCATACCCAATTTTGTGCAGCGCCGCGTAACTGCGTTTGATGCGTGCGTCTATCCATGTCTCGGGCCGCGCTGCACACCCGTCCATCACATCGTGGAACGCCGTGTTTACGCGCACTTGAAAATTTCGCTTTTTTAAAGCCC
>JBILLC010000427.1:0-2974 GCA_044376275.1 Chthoniobacteraceae bacterium
CAGAGTGATGCAAAGGGGTAGGGCTGCGATGGTTGCCAGAGCTGAGATCTTCACGGGGACTTTTCTCGCTGAAACAAACCTATGAGCAACAAAATAGGTTGCCCTAAAAATTTAGTTCGGGCACGCTTTTACTCCTGTGACCGGGGTCTTAGCTCAGTTGGTAGAGCGCCTCAATGGCATTGAGGAGGTCAGGGGTTCGAATCCCCTAGGCTCCACCACCTTTGTTCAAAAGCCGCTAGACGTTGCGGATCCTACGCAATCCATTCGCGGATGACTTTTCCCGCGACGTCGGTGAGGCGGAAGTCACGTCCCTGAAAGCGGTGGGTTAGTCGTAAATGATCGATCCCGAACAGATGCAGCAGCGTCGCGTGAAGATCGTTGATATGGACCGGGTCCTTGGTGATGTTCCAACCGATCTCGTCGGTTTCACCATAGGTCAGCCCGCCTTTGAGCCCGCCGCCGGCCATCAGGATGGTAAATGCATTCGGGTGATGATCCCGGCCAGTGACGTTTTTTGATCCGCCTCGGTTCCAAATTCGCCGGCAACCACAACGAGCGTTTCATCGAGCATGCCGCGTTGCTTCAGGTCTTTGATGAGCGCCGCGATCGGTTGATCTGCCATGCCGCTGTTAAAGCTCAATTCATTGTCGAGGTTTGAGTGATGATCCCAACTGGCATGCACCAGGTTCACGAAGCGGACCCCTCGCTCCACCAGTCTGCGCGCAAGCAAACAGTTCTTTGCATATTGTCCATACTGTCCTGCGCCGCCGGCACGGTCTGCCTTCACTTTCATGTCCTCCCGATCCACCCCATACATGGCAAGGGTCTCAGGCGTTTCGCGCGAGAGATCGATAAACTCGGGCGCAGCGGTTTGCATTCTAAATGCAAGCTCGTACGCGGATATGCGGGATGCGATCTCTGGATCGTGAATCTGTTGAAAACGGTGTGCGTTCAGCTGACCGAGCACGTCGAGACCTTTGCGCTGCAGGATTGCTGGAAGCCCCTCCGGGTTCCTCAAGTTGAGCACCGGGTCGCCCTGGTTACGGAACAGCACCCCGGAATACACGCTTGGCAGGAAGCCCGATTGCCAAAGCGATGTGCCTGCGCTGGTGCCCCTGCCTGCTGTCAGCACCACGTACCCGGGCAGGTCGCTTGATTCGCTGCCCAGTCCATAATTCAACCACGCTCCAATGCTTGGCAGCCCGAATGTACTGCGGCCGCAGGTAAGCACCAGTTGCGCGGGGTGGTGGTTGAACTGGTCGGTATGCATCGAGCGCACCTGCACCAGATCATCCGCGCACTGGGAGAGGTGCGGGAGCAGATCGCTGAACTCCATCCCCGACTTGCCGTGGTTTGAAAATTTTCTGGGTGAACCCATCAGCACCGCAGTTTCTTTTTTGATGAACGCAAACCGCACGTTCTTCGTGAGAGATTCCGGCAGTGGCTGTCCGTTGAGCTCGTTGAGCTTTGGCTTGGGATCGAAGAGATCGAGCTGACTCGGCGCGCCCTCCATGAAAATAAAGATGCAGTTCTTCGCCTTGCATGAAAAATGTGAGGACTTCGGGGCAAGCGGATTTGAAGCCGCAGGAGCCGGCGACTCTGCGCCGAACACTCCATCGTTTTGCAAAAGCGACGCGGTAGCCAGCAATCCCACGCCATTGGCGGTTGATGTGAAGAATTCGCGCCTGGTTTGCTCAATCGCGTGTTGAAGCGGGTTCATAAGTGACAAGATAATCGGGTAAGACGTTGCACAGACGGATGCTCGCTTCCTCTCTTAATCGCGGGTGATGAATTCGTCGGTATTCAGTACGATCCGCGCCACGGAAGTCCAGGCGGCTAGATCCACATTGGATGCGAATTTTTCTGCCTCTTTGGGATGTTGAGCAAAGGTTTCTTTTGAGTCTGCCAGCAGCTTAAGAAGGGCTCGGGATTCCATTTGATCCGGGTCGCGCAAGAGGCAGGTTTTGAAAAGTCTCTCGATGCGCCGGGAGTCGGATTCATCGTTCCCGTCACTTTTGTTTAGAATGCTTTTCGCGAGCGTTTGCGCCGCCTCTGAAAACGTCGCGGCGTTGAGTGTGGTGAGCGCTTGAAGCGGTGTGTTAGACACGGTGCGGCGTATGCTCGCCACATTCGCATCCGGACAGTCGAATGTCACTAAATCCGGATACGGCGCGGTTCGTTTGAAAAAAGTGTACATCCCACGTCTGTACCGGTCTTCGCCCTTGCTCTCGGTCCAGCGAAAATTGTTGGCGTAGCTCAATGATGCGATCTCAGGCGGCATTGGCGGAAAGACGCTCGGGCCGCCGACTTTTTTAGAGAGCAATCCGGCGACTGCCAAATGAAGATCACGCACAATCTCGGCCTCGACACGCAGCCGGTTTTGACGGGACAAAAGTCGGTTGAGGGGATCAATGTCGGCCAGCTCTCGGCGCACTGCGGAGGATTGCTTGTAGGTTTTTGAAAGTACAATTTGCCGGATGAGGTCCTTGCGACTCCAACCGTGATCTCGCAGTCGGCTGGCTAGGAAATCCAGCAACTCCAGATGGGTCGGAGCGTCACCGCGGACCCCGAAATCGCCTGATGAACGCACCAAACCCTCGCCAAACAAGCGCATCCATATCTGGTTGGAGAGGACGCGCGCGGTGATCGGATTCTCCGCAGAAGTTAGCCATCTTGCCAGATCGAGCCGGTCCGGTGAGCCGGGGGTGCGGGCCGCGAGCGCTGGAAGAACGGCAGGCGTGCCCGCGCGTACTTGGTCCCCCGGTGAAAGGAATTCTCCCCGGTGGAAAATGCGCGTCTCTCTCGGCCGCACTCTCTCTGTCAAAACTCTTGCGTCCATTACCGGCGGGCGCGGGCCCGATGCTTCGATGCCATCCAATTTGCGTCGCGCCATGTCCGCTTCAGGATCAAAGTGCGTGAGCCAGTCGATGACGGTCTCTTTTTGTTCGTTCGTCCACTTCTCGGATCCCGTTGC
>JBILLC010000392.1:0-3176 GCA_044376275.1 Chthoniobacteraceae bacterium
ATCTGGAATGCCCCCGCTCGCAGCAGTTCTGTCAAAACGCGAGCTTCGAGATCTGATCGAATACCTCTCGAGTCTGAAGTAGAGCGGTGCAGTTTCAACGTGCGCCTTCGCGCGTTGTTTGGGAGAGAGAAGCTCATCTCCGAAAAGACCGCCTCGGACTGATCGACCGCCTTAGGCTGATCGACCGCATCGGGCTGTTTCAAATCGAAACGGGATGCAATGGATCGTGCCACCAGCCGTCCGGTTGATGGTGAAAATCTAAGCGATCGCGCGTGCACCCTTCATCAAAAGCGCTGCATCCTCATCCAACTCCGAAATCTCCCGTTGAAACCTCCGAATTAATTTAGTTGGGGAGGAATTTGGGTAGCGTAAAGCGAGCATTTCACGCAGGTTGCGGGGGTCCTGAATATTGAGCAAAAGCGCGAGGAAAAAGCGGTGATCAGGATCAACCACAACCCTGCGGAGTGCACTGAGGGCATCGCGACGGATAATCTCATCGAGCGAGGGCCACACAAAATCGGCCAACCTTCCGTGCTTGGCGGCGAAAATCTGCCTGGCTTCGTCCCAGAAGCCGATGTTGCGAAGATGCCCGATTCCATTTTGGAGCACCAAAAAACCCCGCTCAAAATCGAGATCCTCGAGCATCTCCACGATGAGCTCAGGGTAGCTTGGATCGTCCGTGCGCTCCAACATATCGAGGATCTGCTTGCGTCGAAGCGTGAGTGCGTCAGCGTGAAACGGGTCGATGGCAAGATGCGGCGGCAGATAAGTAAACTGAGGGCCAGTTCCAGGATCGGAGTGGGTACGCACAACGACAGTCATCGAGGGCGTATCAAGATGGAAAAGTGAATGGATAAAGTCTCTACCCGAGTTGATTTCAATGGTGGCTCCAGACTCCAGCAACTTTGTTTCCCGCAAAGCGACGTTTCCCACGCGCATGTGCGAGGTGATGGATTCGCCGTCTTGAAACTCAAATTGTGAGTGCAAACTGGATCCCGCCAATACATGGAACGCTCCCGAAAACTTGTGTTGATGAATATCGGTGGTTCCGTCCAGCCAGCAGAGTATTTGGACGTAGAAAGAGGGATGATCAAAAACAATGAGCTCGGGCTCACCAAAACCGGATTGGCTCTGATGCGGTTGCTCGTCGTTTTTTAGAAAGTCACGGAGCAACTCAGGCACGTCGAGCGCCTCGGACGGTTTACGTTCGAGCAGGGCATCGCTTGCGATGGAAGCAAAGGCAGGCAGGGAAAAGTTTCGCTGCTTCCAACGGGCCAACACGTCTCGACCAAGTTGCTGAAAAAAGGGGTGCACCCGATATGTTTGTTCAATCTTGAAACCCGGCACAAGCCGCAACCGGCTTTTCAAGTCCTCAAATACAGGCACAAGCGCCATTCGTGTCGAGCTGCCGAAATGAGAAGACAGCGGGAACCCTTGAAGGCGACCGCGAGAAACGCCCCCTCAGGTTTTTGAAACCCGCCCAGCGGTCCTGATTGCCAGCAACCCGCGCGGCACCCAGAAATTTGGGTGCCGGCCGATAATACGCAGACTCAGCATTGACGCTGGCGCAATACGAACTAAACCAAGGGTGGAATATGAAAACCCTCCTCCCATCTACCCTTCTAGTCCCACTCTTCGCTGTGTTCCTTGGAACAACGGCGCTCTGTGAGCCCGCAGCCGACCCGGGCCCTGCCCCGACTGCGGAAGAACTCAAATCTTACACCGCACTCGCTCAAAAGGGCGTTTTGGTGCAGCCCCTCGCGTCTGGAATCAACTGGCGCTACATCAACTTCCGAGGGGCGGAGAAAGCGGATTCAGCGCTCTTTGCGCTTCTTAAAGGTGCAGTGACCACCGTGGATCTAGATCTCACCGGACAAAAACTCTCTGACGCCGATGCCGGAGCACTGAGCACTCTGACAAACCTCAAAAAGCTGAGTTTGGCCCGCAGCACAATCACGGATGCGGGACTGGCCGCGTTCAAACCTCTGCAAAAGCTCGAGTCCTTGAATTTGTTCGGAACCGAAATCTCCGACGCAGGACTCACACACCTCGCCACGTTGAAGTCGCTTAAACGACTCTATGTATTTCAAACCAAAACAACGGAGGCGGGTGTTGCCAAACTCAAGGCAGCTGTTCCCACAATTGCCATTGAAACAGGCGCGAAATTGACAGTGGCTCCACCGCCAGAGCCTAAGAAGGAAGAACCGAAGAAGGAGGAGCCGGCGAAGAAGGTTGAGCCTCCAAAGACACCCGAGCCAGCGAAGCCCGCAGAGCCCGCCAAAAAAGTTGAGCCCCCAAAGGCCCCCGAACCGGCGAAACCTGAGCCGCCAAAGCCCACAGAACCGGCGAAGAAGGTTGAGCCGCCAAAGACACCCGAGCCGCCAAAACCCGATCCAGCAAAGCCCGCGGAACCTGCCAAGAAAGTCGAGCCTCCGAAGGCGCCGGAGCCAGCAAAGACGGAGCCAGCGAAGGCAGCGGAAGCGCCGAAGCCACTTGGTTACCAAGACACCGCTATTATTCCTGGAACCCCCTGGCATGTGCACGACGGCCTTCGCCCCCAACCAAAGGTGATAACCCCGGGCAAAAATCCAGGCGACGCTCCCAGCGACGCGATAGTGCTTTTCGATGGCAAGGATATGTCCAAGTTCAAAAAAAATGCTGACGGCAAGCCAAACTGGGCGGTTCAAGACGGCGCAGCGGTTTCGGTGAAAGGTAGCGGCTATCTGGAATCCGCGGATGAGTTCGGGCCCGATGTTCAGCTGCACGTCGAATGGGCCGCTCCAACGCCAGTGGAAGGCACGGGACAAGGCCGCGGCAACAGCGGGGTCTTCATCTTTGGCCGGTACGAGATTCAAGTGCTGGACTGTTTTGGAAACCAAACCTACCCAGACGGCCAGGCTGCTGCGTTGTATGGGCAAACCCCGCCGCTCGTGAATGCCTGCCGCCCGGCTGGTGAATGGCAGACCTATGACATCATCTTCACCGGCCCGCGTTTTGAGGGCACTGAATTGCGTCCTGCATACGCGACCGTGCTCCACAACGGGGTGGTGGTTCAAAACCACACCACGCTCATCGGCGAAACCGGACACAAAAAGCTGGCGAAGTACACCCCTCACCCATCGAAGGGGCCCATCAAATTCCAAGACCACGGAAATCCGGTGCGCTTCCGCAACATC
>JBILLC010000285.1:0-3954 GCA_044376275.1 Chthoniobacteraceae bacterium
GCGGGTACTGCACTCTCAATCTCGCCAAGGCAGTCGCTACTGCTCCCGTCACACCGCCCGAAACAGAGGTCTACCGCCCCGGGGAAACTGTCGCGTATGCTCGCAGCGGAGACGTGCTCGTTTGCTGCAAGTTATACCGCGTTGGAGGCTCCTTGAAGGACTTGATTGATACGGTCAATCTGTTGAAAACGACGGGTATAGGCTTTCGAGTGCTTACCCGGCAGTTAGATGCAACAACCCCTGCGGGAATGTTGATATTCCATGTTTTTGGAGCGATTGCAGAGTTTGAAAAGTCTCTGATTCAGGAACGGACATCTGCTGGACCAAAAGCAGCAAAGGCAAGAGATCTGCGTCGTTTTTTGCTTCGAAAGCTGTTTTCGACATGCGTCGGGCGTTGCTCTCGCATGCGAAGACAGTGGGTTCCTTTGACGGTGCTGGGTCAGTCAAAAACCGGAGGCCAAAGTGGAGTTCGAGAGGTCCCACCAGGTCCACCTCAATGCATCGGGCGTTCGAATGAAGCGGGAGTTTGAGGTGGTGCTCACGAGAGGACTCGAACCTCCACGGGTTGCCCCATACGGTCCTGAGCCGTACGCGTCTGCCAATTCCGCCACGTGAGCTTTATGTTGTCCTGCGCGGTCAAGCGCAGAGTAGGGAGAGTAGAAGTTGCAACACCCAGCGCAACCTAAAAGTGGGGAGGATCCTAGGAACCACCCCCAGGGAACTTCCACTCAGCCCACGCGCATCGGCATCAGCACATAGAGGAAGGGACTCTGTATCTTGATCACCCCGGGGCTCATTTCATCGATCAAATCAAGGAAGACCTCCTCGTTGGGCAGCGCCCTCAAAGGTGCCATTAGATATTCAGGATTGAAGGCGATGGTGATGTCCTTGCCCTTGTACACCACGGGAATCGACTCGCGGGCTTCGCCCACGTCCGGTGTGTTTGCAGCAATCTCAAGATTGTTCTTGGTGAGAATCAACTTCACCGAGTTGCTCTTTTCACTCGCAAGAAGCGACACACGATGGACAGCCGCGAGGAAACTAACCCGCTCTAATGTCACGCGTTCGCTGATCTCAGTTGGGATCACCTGCCGGTAGTTTGGGTAGTTTCCGTCCACCAGCTTCGAGGTGAGCCTTGTGGTGCCAACATCGAATGCGATCTGGTTTTGTCCCACCATCATCTTCAACTCGCCATTTTCGCCGACAAGCCTGGTAAGCTCGTTGATGCACTTGGTTGGTACAATAATCTCCACTTCATCACTTTGAGGAAACTCGACTTCGAGATCGACCAGCGCCAGTCTGCGCCCGTCCGTCGCCACCATCGTCAGGCGGCTGTCTTTAAATGAAAATAGCACGCCATTGAGAACGTAACGTGTTTCATCCGTCGAGATCGCGTACGCGGTTTTGCGCAAGGCATCCTTGATCTCACTCTGCTTGAGCGTGAAAACCTTCGCGTTATCAAACTCTGGGAGAGAAGGGAATTCGTCCTCGGCGAGACCGTGAATCTTGAAGAAAGTCTGACCACAACGGATCGAAGCGATGTTCTTGCCATCCACTTCAACATGCACTTCTCCTGAGGGTAATTCCCTGACGATGCTGGAGAGTTTCTTCACCGGAAGCGTTGTTCCGCCGGAGCGCTCGGTTTGGGCCTCCACTGACCCTGAGATGCCGACATCCAAGTCAGTTGTGGTGAGCCGGAGCTGCCCAGCATCGGCTTGAATCCTGACGTTTGAGAGGATGGGCAAGGTTGAGCGGGAGCTCACAACATTTTGAACTGTTTGGAGGCCGGCTAAGAATGTGTCTTTGGAGATGTTAAATCTCATACGGGTGGGATGTGGCTAAACCGGAGCGCAAGTGCAGTTTTCCCGATTGGTCCAGCTGCATCAAAAGCGCCCGAGCTTTTGGAAACATGTTTCCGAGATGTTTATGTAGTTGGACCGACTCGGTCGAGAATCTTCGATCCAGACTGTCGAGTTACGCCCCGATGGACCCTGGTTTTGAACGGGGTTTTGAGCGGGCCGCACCCTCCGGGAGCGCCCGCCCCGAATCTTGGCTGCGAAAGACGCGGTACCAATAGAGGGATGGAGGGATGGCGGGATGGCGGGCGCAATGCCATTTTTCCCTTCTTGAGCTCCGAGACTAAGGGAATTCAGGCCTGAACTTGAAGAGCGCGGCGCCTGAGCCTGGCGCGGGAACGGTATCGCCACGCCCTTAAGGCGTTTTCCTCAGAGCTATTGCCGCTGGAGTTGGTTGTCCAGAAACGACACAGTCTGGCGGGTGTGGTCGTCCTTGGAGATTTTGTCACGGACCTGCCGGTGCGCATGCAGCACCGTCCCGTGGTCCCTTCCCCCGAAGGCTTCGCCGATTTCTGCGAGGGACGATTTCGTGAGTTCCCGCGCCAGGTACATGGCGATCTGCCGGGGGAAGGCGATGTTAGCCGGGCGCCGCTTGCTAGTCATATCCGCCAGGCGGACGTCAAAGTGTTCGGCTACACGCTTTTGGATTTGCTCGATGGTGACCGACTTCCGGGCTTCCTCTTGGAGGATGTCCTTGAGAAGCGTTTCAAGGCGCTCCATCGTGGGCGTTTTTCCCTCGTTGAGGGACACATACGAAGCAACTCGCATGAGTGCGCCCTCAAGGCGGCGCACGTTGGTGCGGATCTTTTGGGCCAGGAAATCAATGATGTCGGGCGCGAGCTTGACCTGCATGCTCTGAGCCTTCTTTCTCAGAATCGCCGTACGTGTCTCGATGTCAGGCGGCTGCATTTCGGCAGTGAGTCCCCATTCGAAGCGTGAAACCAGCCGGTTTTCCAGGTTGGCAATTTCCGAGGGGGGCCTGTCGCTTGAAAGTACGATTTGCTTGTGGCCGTCGAACAGGGTGTTGAAGGTGTGGAAAAACTCCTCCTGGGACCGCTCTTTGCCTCCAAAGAACTGGATGTCGTCGATCAGGAGCACGTCAGCCTGCCGGTAGCGCTTGCGGAACTTTGCGAGGGAGCCGGTTTGAATGGCGTCGATGAAGTCGTTGGTAAACTTCTCGGAGGTAATGTAGAGCACCTTGGTGTTCCGCTTGGTCGCCAGAATATGGTGTCCAATTGCGTGCATCAGGTGGGTTTTCCCCAGGCCAACGCCGCTGTAGATGAACAGGGGATTGTACGTTTTGCCGGGGCCTGCCGCGACCGCAGTGCAAGCCGCATGGGCAAACTGGCAGTTCGTTCCCACGACGAAAGAATCGAAGGTGTTTCTCGGGTTGAGTCCGGTTTCCTGATGCGTGTTACGGGAGGGGCCCTTGGTTTCCACGGGCTCGGGACCGCAAGGCTCGATTGCCTCCGGAACCTCCGGCTTCTCAGTGGACTCAGCTCCGAAGACGTATTCGATGGCGCGGCCGTTCCCCGTGGCAAGCATCAGGGCGGAGTCGAGGATTTGCTGGTAGTTGCTCTCGATCCAGAACTGATGGATTTTGTTTGGGAGCTGCAGGGTGAGGTGGGATCCGGTGAGTTGTACGGCTCGGATGTCCTTGAACCAGCGTTGGAACGTGTCCTGGCTTACCTCGGCGCGGAGGGTGGCGCATACTTCCTGCCAAAGTGAGGCGGCAGCGGGGGCGTTGGATTCGGGGTTGAGGAGAGGGGTTTCCACTTTGAAATTCAAGGGGCGAAGAGGAACGGGATCTCGGGCGTCGCGCTCAGTAGTACACAGTACGATCGGCGGGGGGTGTTCCGGGCTTTAGTGTGATTCACGCAAAGAGTCGGGGCGGGAGGTTTTACAAGGTCAAGCGGCTCGACTTGCTGGTATAAACAGTTCTCTATTAGTTTTTTGTAAAAAAATTGCGGGTGAGGCTGAGGTGTCAGTATTGTGACAGGACGGTTGCGCATTAAGGTCCCTTAGTTCGGGGACTTGTGAGGAGTTTGCTCGTGTTATGCACAGTTATTCGCAAGTTATTCACAGGGGTTTTCGGTGG
>JBILLC010000286.1:0-3952 GCA_044376275.1 Chthoniobacteraceae bacterium
AAATTTGAGGCCCTGCCTGTGCGTCTGAGTCACTTTTACAACGGGTGGCTGATGGAGTTACTTGGCGAGGATTTTCCTAAACACGAAAAAATCCGGCTCGCATTGGAGCGCAGGGTTTGTGAGTGCATTGAGATCGGCGTCCCTTTGATCGCGGGAGTTGATCACAGGAAGGAAGCTGGGGTTCTTCGGAAAGCCGTGTTGGATGAGATAGACGAATCTATTTTCGAGGCGCTCTCCTGCGGGGACGCTGGAGTGAAAGACCGCATCAGTGCAAGGATTCGGGCCGCTGCGTTCGACGATCCTTTGATGGCTGGAGTGTATCAGCCGCTTCAACGTTTATTTCATCATGAGTAGCGTGATGAAGATGCAATCCCGGAACTTCAAACCCGGTATCGGATGGATGGGGTGGTGGATATTTCTCCTATCGATTGGAGCAATAGCGTCTTTTTGTTTTTTGGAAATCAAACGACGCTTGATCGCCGAGGAGACCGCGTCGACGCTCGCGCTCACTCAAAGTTTCGACGCGGCTTTGAAAACCCCTCGCACTGCGCTCACCGCTCGAAAAGAGCAGTTGGAGCGCTTGCACGCTGAGTTGCAGGCTTTGAATGGGGAGGAAGACAGCGCAAGATCCGCCTGCAATGCGAAGCTCGATGAGGAAGCTCGTCTGCGCAAGACGCTTCAGCAAATCGAGGATGGCTTGAGAGTGGTTCCGGAGACGACTCATGAATTCGCGGCAAGGGTCGCGCGTGCTCTGATTGTTTGCGCCTCGGATCGCCTGAGTGTGTCTGGCAATATGAAATCCATAAACGCCGCCACCGAGCCCGAGTCGAGGCTCGTGCTGGTGCGCAGCGTGGGAGCACTGCGCAAAATGGAGCAGGACTTGCCCAAGTTTTCGGAGTTCATGGCGGAGGTCGTTGCACAGTTCTACGGGCTTCCGGAGGATGCAGCAAAGCAGGTGCAAAAGTTGATTCACTCGGGCTTTGCTCAAATGCGAGATTCGGCACTTTCTTCGATGGACCGCCCGGAGCAAGGAAGCGACCGTTGGGAAATCCGCTCTCTGGATTGGGAAGCAGCCCGGGACGTGCAGATTCAGCTCATTGCTGATTCAATGCGATCCATCATCCCGCAAACGCATCCGTACCTTCCGTGGCTGCCATCGGTGCTTTCAATGAGCAGCGGTCTCAGGGGCGAGGCGAAAGTTGAAGACGGTAATGCCTCGAAGAAAGCCCCAATCACTGTCACGCTTCCACTTTCCCCACTCAAAAACTGAGTCCGCGAAAGATTTCAAATTCAGCTTCCGCAGGGTTCAGGCGTTCATGAGTGACGCAGCCTCGCACATCTGTGATCCCCGCAAAATCCGCTTTTCCGAATCATGGATTTCTAGTTCGGCTTTCAATGCCTGCAGATACCCGTGTCCATGGACTAGATCGGGCTCCATGTGGTTGCCCTCAGCCCATTCATTCCATGATTTGATGAAGAGCAATCTCTCCTCTGAAGGCGATGTTGCGAGCTCCTGAAGAGCCGAGCGAACGTGTCTTTGAAACAACTCCGGACTGCTGCCGCGCAGCACCAGTCCGCGTCTCCCGGAACGGGGTGTGTTGTCCCAGTTCGGGTAAACGCAGGGATGAATCCGAGGATGATCAAACCCAGGCGCGCGTCGGGGGCGGTTTTTGGCGTAGGAGTAATTCTCCGGATGCCGCAGCAATTTCCGCCGCAAGCGCATCTTCAATATCTCCCAGCGATTTACTTCCGCAGGGATCCGAATGTAAACGCCCGCGTCGAACCCCATCTCAGCGGGATGGCCGCACTTGGGTCCGAACCCGAGAAGATCCGAGATTTCCGCGACCAAATACAGGCCCTCCAAACCCGCTTTCTGCGCCATGGTTCGCCAGCGCTCGCAGAATTCCCGCGGGTTGGGGATCTCGTATGGGCGGAAAATGTAAAACAATGGCCTGCCGCCGACGCGCAGATAGCGCGGATCTGAAAAAGCCTCTAGCAATGCGTCGAAATGCCGGGAGTCATCCTCCTTGCCTGGATAAGTCTGTTCGATCAGAACACGGTTTGGTGCTCCATCCCAAATCCCGCTCCAAGTGTGATTGGCCCAGCCAAGGCAGAAGCTCATGCTTGGGGAACCCGTGTCGAGTACCTCTTGAAAAGGCCGCTCCAGCATACGGCGGCCTGCAAACCAGTAATGCCAGTAGCAGAACGCTTCGACACCACTTTCGCGCGCAAGACGCGCCTGATGTTCACGCGACTCTGGACAACGGAGGTCGTAAAATCCGAGATCCGCCGGAAGATCCGGCTGGTGATGCCCTCGGAAGAGAGGTTTAGCCCGTGCCACATTCGTCCACTCGGTGAATCCAGGACCCCACCATTGATCGTTCTCCCGCGTGGGATGAAACTGCGGCAGATAAAATGCAATCGCCCGTGCGCGCCGTTCCGTCTGAACGCTCCCACCGCCGTTTACAAAGTCATTCTTGGGGGTGGGTGGTGAAGCATGAACAGTGTTCGCGGGCATACTTTAATTTTCAATTGCGACGGCGCTTGAAGGTCTCGTGCTCGAATCGGCTGCCGCCGTGCCGGCCGGATTGAATTTCCCCTTAAGTCGATCCTCGCGTGTGCTCGGCGGTGATGCGATGCAGCGCAACGCTTCATTCAGGGCGTGTTCATGGGTCTGTTCCGAAAAGGTTTGGTGAGCATGCATCGTCGCGTTCAAGCTGAGCCGCGTGCGCTTGATCGGATCCGAAATCACGTCAGCAAGTTTTTGGGCAAGATCCTCAACGTTTCCAGATTCGTAGAGCAGTCCATTCACATCGTGCTGATCAATATCAAGTGTGCCTCCTGTGTTTGATCCAACCACCACGAGGCCAAGTTTCATTGCCTCGACGGTGACGCGTCCGAACGCTTCGCATTGCGAGCACATCAGCAAAACGTGACATGAGCGGATTAGTTGAAGTGGTTCCTTCGTGAATGGAAGAATTTCGACATGTGCTTGAAGACTTTCTTTATCAATGAATGCTTGAATCACACGCACCTCGGCGTCGTCCGGTTGCGCCCCAAGGATCATCAGCTTGAACTGTGTGATCCTGTGATGCTTTAGAAGAATTGAAATGGCTTGCAACGCTGTGCGCTGTCCTTTCTCTGGCGTCACTCGGCCGGCAATGATCAGCGAAAATGGGCCATTTTGTTTCAGGTCATCCCGATAGCCCGATAGCTCTTGCGGCACGTTGACCGCATAAGGGATTCGTCTCAGTTTTGATGCTGGCACGACCGCCAAGAATTTTGCTGCGACACGCTTCGAGTTCACTAGCACCAGCGACGAAAGCAAAGAGATCAGCCGCATTGAAAGCGTTTCGCCGAAGAGAAAATGGTATCCGTGATCCTCCCTACCGAGTTCGTGGATGTACCAGACGTGGGGGATATTTAGAAAAAACGCTGCGGGCGCGGCAGAGGGAATCGCGAGGGTGTTTGAGATGACGATATCGGGTTTGAGTTTGTGGATGAGTGCGGCGGTTCGCATTGTGGCGACGCCGATCTGGAGGAGACGTTTGAGCTTTGCGATCCAACGGCCACGAGTCCCCAGATCGATCCACCATGGCATCGCTCCGTTGTGGATAGCCTCGACACCGGCCTCTCGGAGCATCGGCGAGAGCAGCCCGGCGTCTGGTAAGAGGATATGGACGCGGTATCCGAGGCGGACCAGTGCAGAGGCCGTTTCATGCATGCAGCGTTCCGCCCCGTTGAGGCCGCTGCCGTGTCCGGCGAACAATATTGTTTTCTGCGTCATCCGCGTGCCCGCTCCCCCATGTTTGTGCAGATCCAAATCGCTGGATCCTCCGCCGTCCGCCTGCCGGACTCGTCTGGGAGATCCCCTCTCTTGCTAATCGCCGCATGAGGGGAGTGGAGCTGTTTCTTAGTTTTTGGACCGCGTTTTTGGGTCGGCGCTGAGATC
>JBILLC010000287.1:0-3948 GCA_044376275.1 Chthoniobacteraceae bacterium
ACCCGCGTTGAGGCGTGCGACGACGCCTCGAAAAACCACAGAACCTGCCCCCACATGCTGCTCTAAACCCACGAGTGGAGCACATAGCAAAGAGACAAAACCTAGCGCTAGGTTTACGAATGCAATCGGCACGACCATCAAATTTACCAGCATCGAAATCGGCGTAATCTGATGCATCAGCAAAACGCTCCAAGGCAGAACGGATATCCATGAGCCAAGACCTGCTGCCACACCAACTGCGACCGGCTTCCAAATCCTAATCCTTTGCCACTGCCAATCCTTCCACAAAGGCCGCGGCACCAGCTCATCGGGTGTCACCATATTGGCGATCACCTTTGCAACCGGACGGCCAAGGAGGGCAATTCCCAAAACCAATCCAAATGAGAGTTGAAATCCAATTTGAAATACCGCGTTGGTGTTTTCAGCCATGGAGATCAATGCCGCGGCGCCAAGGCTGTTGATCAGCAGGGCGGGCCGCGAAATCCATCGCCCCACCAGCACCACGCACCCCATTAATATCGCACGCAGGCTGCTCGCTCCCATCCCAGTCGTGATTGCGTATGAAACGACCACCAAAAAAACCACACTCTCAATCAACCGGCCCTGCAAACCCGCAAATCGAAATACCACCGCAAGCATGGCCCCGAGCATCGTCATATTGAGACCACTCACCGCGAATAAATGCAGGGTCCCAGTATCGCGGAAGTATTCACGAACCTCCATCAGTGAATCTCCATGAACCCCCAGAATCATACTGGAAAGCAACGAATGCGTTTGAACCCTATCTTCCAAACCAATCCGCAAATGCTCCCAAAGAAAATGCCGCACTTCTTCTACCATCACTGGCAATCTAAACCCCGATCCAGAGCGCACCACCTCAGGAGTGCAGCCATTAAGAACAACGGCCTCGCCCCACAGCCCCTCGCGCATGTAAAATGACGCCGCATCAAACTGCCACGGGTTGCGCGGTCCTGGAATACAGCGCACCTGAGCGCGCAACCGAAGCACATCCCCGCATCTAGGAGTGACACCTCCAGAATGCACAAGCATCTGAAAGCCACCGGCCGCGTCCTGGGCATGCCCTTCAACACTCAGCACCCTAAACCGAAATCGGCACCCACCCGCTTTCGTCGTGTCACCAACTAGCTGCGGTACATCCACCACTTGGCCCATCACACTACACAGAATATGGCCTTCGCGCGGCAGTGATCGCGCAAACGCACGCCCTTTGCAAAAGCAATGCGTATCGCAATGCACTAAAAATGCGCACCAAAAGACCGCAAACGCCAAACCCGCGCGCGTCCTTTGCACCAGCCCCACACCAACGCACCAAGATACCGAAAACCAAGCGAACGACCGGACTTCAAACTCGTTCACATCTGGCAGTTGAGACACCTCACCAGCGCCACGAAAACACCAATCCGCAAACAGAACCCCTGCTGCCGCACAGAGAGCCAGCCGCATCAATGGCGCCGGCTCCCTGCTGGTTAGGCGCGACAAAAACCTCCTTGCACGCCCGGTATCACCGCGGAAAACCGTAAAAGCGCACTTGAACTTGGCTTTTATCGCGCCCGGCATCCAAACCAATATCGCAAACAGCATCGGCTAGGGCTGGACGAAATCTAACAGTAAGTAGATGTTTGTGGGCCTTCCGCATGGAGAATCCACCCCTGACAGCTTTTGTACTTGGCGCCGGTCTCGGCACACGCCTGAAGTCGCTAACAGCAAGGCGCCCAAAGCCGCTCATTCCTGTTTGTAATGAGCCACTGATCACCCGCTCATTTGCACACTTGCACAGCGCGGGAGTTCGCAATTTTGTGGTGAACACGCACTGGCAAGCCCATGTTTACTCCTCGTTCTTTCCCAGCAACTCATGGAAAGACTGCCGGATTACTTTCAGTCACGAAAGTCCCGAGGTCCTCGAAACCGCTGGCGGAATCAAACACGCCCAGTCCTTGCTTCCACAAGACTCCCCGTTTTGGGTCTACAACGGAGATATCATGTCAGATCTCCCACTTCGAAAAGCACTGGAAACCCACCTCCAATCAGGAAACGAAGCCACCCTTGTTCTTCGCTCAAAGGACGGGCCTCTGCAGGTTAGCTTTGACGAATCTTCAGGAAAAATCCGCGACATCGGACGCAGACTTTTCCCTGCTGAGGATCCCTCATTCCTCTTCACCGGCATCTATTTGCTCAACCCAGAGTTTCTCTCCCGGATTCCATGCAACACGAAACTCAGTGTCGTCCCTTTGTTCATCGATATGATCCACGAAGGCGCGAAAATCGGCGGCGTTGTCATTGACGAAGGCGTATGGTGGGATCTCGGATCTCGCGACCAAGTCTTGGCTGTTCACTCGAGTCTCGCTGGGAGTTCCACGAACCCAGCTCCCTGGATCGCGGCAAATGCCGAAATTGATCCGACCGCGAGACTCCTTGGTGCATGCGCAGTCGGTGGCCATTCTGAAATAGGCGCGGGTGCGATTCTTGAAAACTGTATTGTTTGGGAGCGCGCAAAGGTGGCCGCACACTCAAATCTTCGAAACTGCATTATCACTTCGGATGTGACAATCTCAGGGAACCACGCGGACGCAGATCTTTGATGCCCAAAAACGGATTATCACGCGTTGTCAGTTCTCCAAAGCCCCACTCCGTTTTCTAACCACCATGGATTCCTCTGAAATTCTGCGCTTGAGTGCTGCCAAATTTCCATCGATGAACGGCGCAACGCTCCAAGCCGAGCCGCTCGAAAAAGGCGGATCCGATCGAAAATTTTACCGGATCCGCTCAGAGGGACAGCGCCCAATGATTTTCGTGCAGTACGGGAACCAGAAAGACGAGAACAAGCACTACGTCGAGATCGCAAACTTCCTTGCAAACGCAGGAGTTCGTGTCCCCAAGATGTATCATCACGACATTTCAGCAGGGCAGATATGGATGGAAGATCTGGGTGAAACCGATCTTTGGAGCCACCGCTGCGAGTCTTGGCAATACAGGCGACCGCTTTACGAAGCGACTCTAAAGGAGGCGGCCCGCCTTCACAGTGCACACGCCCAACTCGCTCTTTTTCCAAAAGCATTGCACCTGCAGCCGGGTTTTGACGAACGTCTCTACCTTTGGGAGCAAGACTATTTTTTTGCACACTGCTTGCAGGGTCATTTCGGATTGTCGGACGAGGCCATTGCGCATTCAAAGTCTGCACTGCATGCAGTCGCAAGAGAACTTGCCTCGCTCCCAACGATGCTTGTGCACCGCGACTTTCAATCTCAGAACGTGGTCATTCTCGACGGCCAAGCCTGTCTGATCGATTTCCAAGGAATGCGCGAAGGACTGCCTCAGTACGATCTTGCTTCGATGCTTCTCGATCCGTACGTCAACCTTAGCATCGATGAACAACAGCACCTCCTTGAGTTCTACCAAAGCATTTCATCAAATCATCCGTCACTCACAACTCCGGGAGCGTTCACCCGAATTTATGATCTTTGCGCCGCACAACGCCTCATGCAGGCACTCGGCGCTTACGGATTTCTGGGCCACCAGCGAAACCGGAATGATTTTCTGGTGCATATTCCCGTCGCCCTGCCTCGACTTTACTCCGTGCTTACACGGATTTCAGAGCTTGCATCACTCGCGACAACGCTCGAAGAACTACTGTAAAGCCTGCACACACGGCCGGACGCCCGTTCTTAAGGCTGCAGCAGAGCGACAAAAGCATCGAAAGCCATCCAAAGACACCAAGAAGATTGCACTCAAGGACTGACTCCGGCAAAACCACGCCCCGCACATGCTCACTCTCGCTCAAGTCACCAAATCCTTCGGAGGGCGGACTCTCTTTGAAGAAGTATCCGTTCAAATCAACCGTGGAGATCGCATTGGTCTTGTAGGCCCGAACGGTGCGGGAAAATCCACTCTGCTTAACATCATTCTCGGCAAGGAACCTCCAGACGCAGG